>NZ_CBFFRJ010000069.1:0-26666 GCF_965644225.1 Phytobacter sp. V91
TGCGGGCATCGTGAAAAATCTATGGCAAAGAAAGCCTTATGTTCTCATAACTGACGATTAAATCGCACCTTCCTTAAGTATAGATAACATGATGGGCGAAGAATGGAGGTAATAATGCTAATAAGATTTAGTGATGTTTATTTTAAGTCATACTGGGTGGATATTATAGGCTACTGAAAAATCACTCTTAAAATAATTTTTTGAACTATGATTGTGTTCACAATTGTTTTATTTCAATATCATAATATCATTAAGTTTTTACCAGTTTTCGCGGAGTATAGGCATTAGTCTCAGATACTTATAAAATTCTCTCAAGCCTTATGGGAATATATTCTATGCGTGAAAATCATCCTGTCACACAGCAAGAACTCGTTTTTGATAATGGCGCAACGCTAATGTCGACAACGGATCCCGACAGTTATATTAATTACGCTAACGATGCTTTTATTGAAGTCTCAGGCTTTTCATTAACCGAACTGGATGGGCAGCCACATAATCTGGTACGCCATCCGGATATGCCCCCGCAGGCTTTTGCCGATATGTGGTTCACCCTAAAAAAAGGCGAACCCTGGAGCGGGCTGGTAAAGAACCGCTGTAAAAATGGCGACCACTACTGGGTGCGGGCAAATGCGATCCCCATCATCCGCAAAGGTAGCGTAAAGGGATATATGTCGGTGCGCACAAAGCCGGATGCCGCCGAGGTGGCTGGCGCCGAAGACCTGTACCGTCAGTTTCGTGAGGGAAATGCGCAGGGAAAGCGGCTCTATAAAGGGCTGATTATGCGCACCGGGCTGATGCGCTGGCGCACCGCGCTGGTGGCGATGCCATTACGCTGGCGGCTAAGATCGGCATTTATTGTTTTGTTTTTGCTGAGCATTCTGGCGGGATATTTTTGTCAGCTTACGCCGGGGCAACTGGGCAGTTTCAGCGGAGCAATGGCGGTACTGATGCTGGTGATTATGAGCTGGCTGGAGATGCAAATTGTGCGCCCGGTGGAGCGGTTATGTCACCAGGCTTTGCAGGTGGCGACCGGGGAAAACCAGCAGGTGGAGCAGACGACGCGTATCGATGAAGTTGGCGTCACCTTAAGGGCGATAAGCCAGCTGGGGTTGATGTTCCGTTGGCTTATTAACGATGTCAGCAGTCAGGCGGTGATGGTGCTCAAAGCGACGGATGCGCTATGCCAGGGCAATGACAGTCTGAGCCGTCAGACGGATCAGGCGGCGGCGAGCGTACAGCAAACGGCGGCAACCATGAATCAACTGGCGGCGACGGTGAAAAGTAATACCCAGACGGCAGCTGAAGCCAGTGCGCTCTCTCAGGCTACCCGGGAGGCCGCGGAAAAAGGCGGCGAAGTGATGAATGGGATGATCAAAATGATGGGGAATATTGGCGAAAGCTCAGACCAGATAGCCAGCATTACCAGCATCATCGACAGCATCGCTTTTCAGACCAACATTCTTGCTCTTAACGCGGCGGTCGAAGCCGCACGTGCCGGTGAGCAGGGCAAAGGCTTTGCGGTGGTCGCAGGCGAAGTGCGTAACCTTGCCCAGCGCAGCGCCAGTGCTGCTAACGAGATTAAAGCCCTGATTGAATCCAGCGTGTCGCAGGTGCGTTCCGGAAGCCAACTGGCTGATAACGCGGGTAAAACCATGCAGGAGATTGTGGGGCAGGTCAAAAATGTCACCACCCTGATCCAGCATATCAGCGAGGCCACTGCGGAGCAGGCTACCGCTATCAGCCAGATAAGCCTGGCGGTGGAAGAGCTGGATAAAATCACCCATCAAAATGCCGATCGCGTCCAGGAAGGGGCGGATGCCTCAGAGCAATTGAATACTCAGGTGACCCGCCTGGCCGAAGCCATTTCGGTGTTTCGTTAGTCTGCTTTATATTCAAAGTGTTGATGTGGTGCGAACGCGCACCACATCCTCCCCGACTTCAGAATCCCGTCAGGATATCAGCACATAACTCAGCCCCATCATCGCGGCCATTCCGGCTATTACCGTCAGGAACAGGCTGCGGGTGACGATCCCCGCTACGGCGGCAATCAGGGTGGCGAGCAACGACAGGCTGAGACCGGACGGCGACCACACCGGTTTAGCAATAACCTCTGCGGTAATGATGGCGGCCATAATGGCGGCAGGAATAAAGCTCAGCCAGCGCTCCAGCCCCTGCGGCAGATGAAATCTTGCCAGCAGGAAAAGAGGGACTGTACGCATCAGGGCCGTTACCAGGGCCGCCATGGCAATGGCAAAGAGGATCGATTGATTCATTTTATTGCTCCTTTTTGGCCGTCATACGCAGCACAAGTGTGGCTATTGATGCCGCCAGCATGGCCGCGATAATGACGACCAGATGCATACTTAACCAGTTGCTGGTGAACAGGGTAATCAGTATGGCGGCCAGAACCGCAGCGGTTTCGGGGATCTTGTGTTTGCTGGCATACCAGGTCATCACCAGCAGACCGACAAACATCGATACCAGACTAAAGCTCAGCCCTTCCATCAGGAAAGCGGGCAGTGCCGTTGCCATCCAGGCGCCAGCGATGCAGGCAAGTATCCAGTTCAGCCAGGCCGAGACGTTCAGGCCGAGCATCCAGGAAAAGGGTAAAGATCCGCTCCGAGTGGCGTGCTGAACGGCGACGCCAAAGGTTTCATCCGTCAGCAGCAAGCCACTGATAAGTTTTTGCAGCCCGGTGGAGTTTCGAAACCAGATGCTTAATGCTGAACTCATCAGCAAATAGCGCATATTAACCAGCGCGACGCTCAGAATAACCGAGGCGGATTCAGCCCCGGCAGCCCACAGAGAATAGAAGAGAAAATGGGCGGATCCCGCGTACAATCCGGCAGCCAGCAACGTGGTGTGCAGCAGGGAGAATCCTGACAATGTGCCAATCGCCCCTGCGGCCATACCAATACTCCAGTATCCCGGCATGGTGGGCAGGCAGGCGATCACCCCGGCTAAAAAGCTGTTGTTAGCCTCTTCAGCATTTTCATAATTCATGTTAAATGACATTCTATAATCCATAAACTTAACGAATGAGAATCGCACAGTTTAAGGGAACAGAGCCTGGGTGATAGTAAAATCCTGCTCATCGTCGGGATGTTGGCAACAAAGGTGTGAGTGGCTGTATGAAAGAAAAGCGCGATGACATCAAATTATGGAAAGACAAAGCCTTTCAGGGGGAGATGGAAGTCCTGCGCGCCTCCTGCTTCGATCACCGTTACCCGCCGCATTTTCATGATGAGTTTGTGATGGCTGTTTTTGCCCGTGGCGCACAGCGCAATCAGGTCTGTCGTAAAACGGGCGTCGCGGCTGCGGGTACGGTGATGATCATTCATCCCGGCGATGTGCATACCGGGGAAGCGGTGGAACGGGATCTGGGCTGGGATTACTGCGCCTTTTACCCCTCAGCTTCGCTGGTGCAGTCCGTTGCCGAAGAGGTGCTGCCCGGCAGAGGGCAGATTAATTTTGGTCGCGAGATTATGCGCCATGCTCCGCACATGGCCAAAGGATTGCTCCGGTCAGCCTCGGTGCTGACGCAAAGCCAGGACGCGATGGAAAAAGAGTGCATCCTGTTTCAACTGCTGAGTTTATTGATTTCCCACTACGGGGAGCGCACCACACGCGGCATGGCTGCGAGCAATGCCCGGGCCGATATTCGTCGGGCCATTGATTATCTGCAAACTCACTATCACCAGACGGTGAGCGTCGGGGATGTCGCCAGCGCCGTTGGCCTGAGCGAGTTTCACTTTATGCGCCTTTTCCAGACCAGTACCGGGCTTTCCGTCCACCGTTTCCTGACCCAGATCCGCCTGATCCGGGCAAAATCGCTGCTGGCTCTGGGCGTTAGCGCCTCACAGACCGCTCAGGACGTGGGATTTTTTGATCAAAGCCACTTCTCACGCATCTTTCGCACCCATTTTGGGATGACGCCTGGCGCGTTTGCTTCAGCCTGTCGTTAACCCGGCACTTTTTCAGCACAGTAAAAAGGCCCGCAGGTTAATGCCTGCGGGCCTTGTATTACTCAGGACGAATTAACGCACCATGCAAGGACGTTTGTTGTCAAACTTCCAGCCTGGGATCAGATACTGCATGCCCATCGCATCGTCACGTGCGCCCAGACCGTGTTTCTGATACAGCTCATGGGCTTTCATCACCTGGTCCATATCCAGCTCTACGCCCAGACCCGGAGTGGTCGGTACCTGCACCATGCCGCCTTTGATTTCAAACGGCTCTTTGGTCAGGCGCTGGTTACCTTCCTGCCAGATCCAGTGGGTGTCGATAGCGGTCACTTTGCCCGGTGCTGCGGCAGCTACGTGGGTGAACATCGCCAGGGAAATGTCGAAGTGGTTGTTAGAGTGAGAACCCCATGTCAGGCCAAACTCATGGCACATCTGCGCCACACGAACCGAGCCCTGCATGGTCCAGAAGTGCGGATCCGCCAGCGGGATATCCACGGATTGCAGGGACAAGGTGTGACCCATCTGACGCCAGTCGGTGGCAATCATGTTGGTCGCCGTCGGCAGACCGGTAGCGCGACGGAACTCCGCCATCACTTCACGACCGGAGAAGCCCTGCTCAGCGCCACACGGATCTTCTGCATAGGCCAGCACGCCTTTCAGGTGTTTACCGATGCTGATAGCTTCGTTCAGGGACCATGCGCCGTTCGGGTCGAGGGTTACACGAGCCTGCGGGAAGCGTTTTGCCAGCGCCACAATGGATTCGGCTTCTTCTTCACCTGCCAGTACGCCGCCTTTCAGTTTGAAATCGTTGAAGCCATATTTTTCATATGCCGCTTCTGCCAGACGCACTACGCGGTCCGGGGTCATCGCTTCTTCATGACGCACGCGATACCAGTCGCATTTGTCATCCGGCTGGCTCTGGTACGGCAGCGGCGTGGCTTTGGTGTTACCGACGAAGAACAGGTAGCCAAGCATTTCCACTTCGCTGCGCTGCTGGCCATCGCCAAGCAGGGAAGCCACGTTAACGCCCAGGTGTTTACCCAGCAGGTCGAGCATTGCAGATTCAATGGCGGTTACCACGTGGATAGTGGTACGCAGGTCAAACGTCTGCAAACCACGGCCACCGGCATCGCGGTCAGCAAAAGCATTGCGCACGTCATTGAGGACGTTTTTATAAGCGCCGAGGGTTTTGCCGACAATCAGCGGCGCTGCATCTTCAATGGTCTGGCGAATTTTTTCGCCGCCAGGGACTTCACCCACACCGGTGTTACCGGAATTATCAGTGATGATAACGATGTTACGGGTGAAGAACGGCGCGTGAGCACCGCTCAGGTTCATCAGCATGCTGTCATGACCGGCTACCGGGATGACTTTAACGGACGTTACAACGGGAGTTGAAGACTGAGCTGGCATAGTTCCTCCTGCGGAAAAATGATAACCGTCGATGAATATCATAAAACGGTTATCTGCCATGAATAATAACGAGGCACTTTACTGCGAATGAGGAGGATTCTATGCCTTAATTTCTAACAAAAAAAGTCTGAATAAGTTGGGTATTGATTCAATAATTGAATCGTTGTATTACGTGTTAAATCTTTCTATATTCTTAATTATCATGTCGTTATGATTTTTATGGCATGGATTAATGCCAAAAGTTAAGACAAACAAGGTGGAGCATAAGGGAAATGGCGAGAAGTTATGGAAGATTGGATCAGAGGAAGAAAACAGGGCGGTAATTTGTTCACAGCGACAGCAGAATAGCTAAATTGTAGCCACAATTGCAAGCCTGAGCTTCATGCATTAGCCTAAATATTTTTCGATTTAATGTTGATTTATGTTGCATATGACTATCAATACGCGACTACATTCACGAATCAGAAGGAGACTGTAATCCGGGCGTTAAAATCCGCTTCGGGCTCCCCATTTTTGTCTCACAATTGCTCAACAATTCGTTTTGTTCACCCTGATAATTGTGACTTCAGGTTATCGATTTTCAGCGACAATTTGGCCGGAAAAAGATCCATTGAAACAAAAATGATAGCGCTGTCATTTTGATGTTCAAATGCGAAGGCAGTCACGAAATTATTGTTTTCGCAGCAGTGAAAGAGGGATTTGAGAAGACGTCGGCAGGGTTATCTTTATGGCTGGCGGGGGATTGTGGAAGACAACATAGCTGCATGAAGGTGCATGCAGGTTTTAACGTCCGCGCGGTAATCGCGTTCGCCAGCGGCAGCCGCTGCTGGCGAATGCTCGCGTTACTTCTCTGCGGCGTCCGTCGATTTTATCTTCTCAATGGCGACAATATTTTCTGACATGGCTTCGTTGAGGACTTGTACTGCGGTGGTGGCATCGCGATTTTTAATCGACATGTAAACCTTAATATGGGCTTCCACGCTCTCAAGGGTGATCCCCAGCGCACGGTTCAGCTCTTCCAGATAGTAGTAATAAATATCTTTGATGGAGCTCATCACGTTGTAAAACACGCTGTTGTGCGAAGCCCGTACGATCGCCAGATGGAATTCGTAATCCGCCTCGGAGTACTTTTTATAGTCGCCTTTATTGATAAGCATATTGTTCAGTGCCTGCTCAAGCTGGCGAATATCATCCTCAGTGGCGTGGGTTACCGCCAGCTCCACGCATTTGAACTCCACGGTCTGGCGGAAGATCATCATGTCGTGAAATTCTTCGCGGCTCAGGTGCATGATGGGACGAGGGTCGTGACTTAGCATCTGCGGCGTGAAATGGTCGCTGACGTAGCTGCCGCTGCCCTGACGGGTGACTACAATGCCCAGATCGCGAAAGCGTTGCACGGCGCTGCGCACGCTGACCCGGCTGACGTTAAACGAGGTGGTCAGTTCGGCTTCGGAGGGGAGGCGGCTACCCGGCGGCCAACTGCCATCCAGCAGTTTTGCGCTTATCTGATCATAAATTTCATTTACAACATTCTGTTTTTGAATGGATTTTATGCTCAAGATCGGTGTCCGGTAAGGTGCCGTGGAGTGTTTTATTGTATAACAATTCACTTTTAAGAACAAAGCGCCCAACCGGGCGCTTATCACGGTTACTCGAAACGAATGAGGACTTTAGCGGAGATGTTTTTATCCGTTGCGGTAATCAGTGCGTCTTCGATTTTTTCCGGCGGGAATTCAGCGCTGATAAGCGGGCGGGGATCCACTCGGCCATCTTCCAGCCAGCGTACGGCGGTAACAAATTCGCCGATAAAGCGGAAGGAACCCACCCAATTGATCTCTTTGACCAGCATCGGAGAAACCGGCCAGTTCACCGGCCCTGGGCCCATCCCCACCTGCACAATAGTGCCTGCAGGGCGGGTGAAATCAACGGTAGACGCCACGGCGGCAGGAGCTCCGGAGGCTTCAAATACGATGTCAAAGTAACCTTTTTGCTGTTGATAGCGGGCAACCTTTTCTTCATCGCGCGGATCCATCACCGCCGTGGCACCCATCTGGTGAGCCAACTCCAGACAGCGTGGGCTTAAGTCGGATGCCACCAGTTCGGAGGCGCCTGCGCTTTTCGCGGCGGCGAGGATCAGACAGCCAATCGGGCCTGCACCAATAACCAGTACGCGTTTTCCTGTCAGCTGGCCTGCCATTTTCACTGCGTGGATGGACACCGCCAGCGGCTCGGAAAAGGCCATGACGTTGGCGGGCACACGGCTGTCATAAGGAATGCATTGCTGCGGTTTGACCACCACATACTCAGAGAAACCGCCGTTCACATGAGGGTTAAATTGGGCGCTGCCCATAAAGCGCATCGAACCACACAGGTTCTGATGGCCGGAAAGGCACATCTCACATTGGTTGCAGGGGCAGGATGGATTCACAGCGACGGTCTGGCCCACTTTCAGGTCACTGTTCGCCGGGACTTTCTTGATGATGCCGACAAACTCATGCCCAATGACCATTGGGTGTTTAAGAATGGACATCCCTGCACGGCCATGCTGGTAATAGTGAATGTCTGAGCCGCAGATACCGCCATAAGCGACCTTCACCAGTACATCGTTGTCGCCGTGCTCAATCTCGCGGGATTCAAAACGGACATCTTTTTCTGCATGCGCCAGACAGGCGTTGCAGGTGATTTTTTCAGTGCTCATAAAGACCTCTTATTTATTGGCGGTCGCCGGATTAACTGCGTTGCTATCGCTGCTGTTCGTGTTCATTTTCTCAGGCAAAATCACTTCAATTTTTCCGACCAGGAAGATGTAAGCTAATAGCCCCATTCCGGCGACGGCGGCGATATACCACATGGCGTACTGGAAATTTTGAGTGCGCTGGAGAATAACCCCGATAACAATTGGACTGACGATGCCGGACAGGTTGCCGCAGATATTTAAAAAGCCGCCCATGGTGCCGAGGAAATTACGTGGAATGACATCACTCCATACCACCCAGCCTAAATTTGAGAAGGCGTTGGCGAAGAAGGCAATTGAGAGAATAACAATGGCAATCACCGGTTGGTCTTCAAAGAAATTGACCAGGCCAATAACCATAGTGACGCACAATCCTGCCATCACCGGTAATTTTCTAGCGAAGGTTCTGGATTTTCCTTTTTTAAGTAGCATGTCGCTGAGCGTGCCGCCGCACAACACCCCAAACATGGCCATAATATAGGGCAACATTGCCCCCATTCCTGCTTTGGAAATCGAGAGATGCAGTCCTTTTTCCAGATAAACAATAAACCAGGTCAGGAAGAAATAGAGCGTGGATGAACAGGCGAACTGGGTGATGAACAGGCCCCAGACCGTCTTTTTGCTCAGGAAGAATTTAATATCCTGCCAGCTGATTTTCGCACTCACCGAGGACTGGTTCGTGGAGCCATAGCCGCCACCAGCCTTAATGTAATCCAGCTCAGCCTGGTTCACCGAGGTGCTGTGCTGCGGGTCGCGGTAATACATTAGCCAGTAGATGCCAAACAGAATTCCGGCACCACCTGATAAATAGAACGACATTTCCCAGCCGTAGTTGGCAACAATAAAAGAAAGGGCAGGGGTTAACAGCGCCAGACCGATATATTGTGCGCTGGAATAAATCGCCGTGGCACGGGCTCGCTCATGATCAGGAAACCAGGTGGCAATAATTTTGGTGTTAGACGGGAATGACGGAGCTTCTGCCACACCAATAAGTGCGCGACAGGCCAGTAACATAATAAATGACGCCGTCGCAGTGGCAAATAAATGATGAGAAGAAAACCCCATCATAAAGGTGAAGACACTCCAGAGAATAATTGCCCCGCCGTAAAGAATGCGTGATCCTATACGATCCAGCACATACCCCACCGGGATCTGGCTGGCCGCATAGGCCCAGGTAAACATAGAAAAAAGCAAACCCAGCTGCGTTGGCGTCAAATTAAAATCGTTCTGAATATTTGTGCCGGCAACGGCAAGGTTGGCGCGATCCATATAATTAATTGCTGTGACAATAAACAGCAATGTGAGAATAAAGAGTCGTTGTCTTGAAGCCTGCATAATCATACCTGTGTTATATCGGCAGGCCTTTACGTGTAAAGCAAAGGCATACCGGAAATTTTAAAGGCAAAAAATGTAGAGTACGTTTGTGAGTTACAGCACCGCCAGCCAGCCGCCGTCGACGTAAATAATCTGCCCGTTAATGTAGTCAGAGGCTTTGGACGACAGGAACACCGCCGTACCGATCAGTTCATCCGGGCGGCCCCAGCGCTGGGACGGGTTGCTGCTCTTCACCCAGCTATCGAACTGTTTGTCTTCAATAAGCGCGGTATTCATGTCTGTCAGGATGTAGCCCGGCCCGATAGCGTTGCTCTGAATGTTAAACTGCGCCCATTCTGCTGCCATGGAGCAGGTGAGCATCTTGATTCCGCCTTTTGCCGCCGTGTAAGGCGCAACGGTTGGTCGGGCCGCCTGGCTGGTAAGGGAACCGATATTGACGATTTTCCCGCCGGTTTTACGGGCAATCATCCTTTTTGCTGCCGCACGGGAGACCAGAAATGCGCTGGTCAGGTTGGTATCAATCACCTTTTGCCAGTTTTCCAGCTCCAGCTCCACCATGGGTTTGCGGTACTGAATACCCGCGTTGTTGATCAGAATATCGACATGGATGTCCTGTGCATCCAGGTCCGCAAAGGCTTTTTCGATCGCGGCTTCGTCGGTCACGTCAAAGGCGACACCGTGCGCCTGGTAACCTTTTGTCGCCAGAGTGTCGACGGACTCGGCCAGTAAGGTGTCGCGGATATCGTTCAGCACAACCCGGGCACCTGCGGCAGCCAGTCCTTCGGCATAGGCAAATCCCAGGCCGCGTGCAGAGCCGGTGACCAGTGCTGTTTTCCCCGTTAAATCAAATAACGCGCTCATCTCATTTCCTCTTTGAGTTAATTTGTATGACGACTGTCTTATTTAAGGTTGGGTTTTTGAGCAGGCAAAAGCAATCTCACACAAATAAATTTGCAATGTCGATCACACAATAATAGCGTTATTTTTACTTAAATATTTATATCTATATGTATTTATTGTGTTTTTTTCTGGGGTTTGATCGCTGTCACAGAATCAGTTCCTTAACGATCATCGGATAAATAAGCGTGATATAACTGCATCAAGTTGTAGGACAACTTACAGATTAACGCAATGTCATCCGTAACTGGCGTGGCTTGCAGTAAATTCGCAGAACTGAGGAGTGCAAGTGAGTAACCTGAAAATTACCAATGTAAAAACCATTCTGACGGCACCTGGCGGGATTGATTTGGCCGTTGTGAAGGTTGAAACCAATGAGCCTGGTCTCTATGGCCTGGGGTGTGCCACCTTCACCCAGCGTATTTTCGCAGTGAAAAGCGCCATTGATGAATACATGGCCCCGTTCCTGATTGGCAAGGATCCGACGCGTATAGAAGATATCTGGCAATCCGGCGCGGTGAGCGGTTACTGGCGCAACGGGCCGATCATGAACAATGCGCTGTCGGGTGTGGATATGGCGCTGTGGGATATCAAAGGCAAGCTGGCAGGTATGCCGGTCTACGATTTGTTAGGCGGGAAATGCCGCGACGGGATCCCGCTGTACTGCCACACCGATGGCGGTGACGAAGTTGAAGTCGAAGACAATATCCGCGCCAGAATGGAAGAGGGCTACCAGTACGTTCGCTGTCAGATGGGGATGTACGGCGGCGCGGGCACTGACGATCTCAAATTGATTGCCACCCAGCTGGCACGGGCGAAAAACATCCTGCCAAAACGTTCTCCACGCAGCAAAACGCCGGGCATCTACTTCGACCCGGATGCTTATGCGAAAAGCGTTCCGCGACTGTTTGAGCATCTGCGCAATAAGCTGGGTTTCGGCATCGAATTCATTCATGACGTACATGAACGAGTCACCCCGGTGACGGCCATCAACCTGGCGAAAACCCTGGAGCAATATCAGCTCTTCTATCTGGAAGATCCGGTGGCCCCGGAAAATATCGACTGGCTGAAGATGCTGCGCCAGCAGTCCTCCACGCCTGTTTCAATGGGGGAGCTGTTTGTGAACGTGAACGAGTGGAAACCGCTTATCGACAACAAGCTGATTGATTACATTCGCTGCCACGTCAGTACCATTGGCGGCATCACTCCGGCGAAGAAACTGGCTGTTTACAGCGAATTGAACGGTGTGCGTACGGCCTGGCACGGGCCGGGAGATATCTCCCCGGTCGGCGTCTGCGCCAACATGCATCTGGATCTCAGCTCGCCAAACTTTGGTATTCAGGAATACACGCCGATGAATGACGCGCTGCGCGATGTCTTCCCTGGCTGCCCTGAGATTGACCAGGGTTATGCTTACCTGAACGATAAGCCTGGGCTGGGCATCGATATTGATGAAGCCAAAGCGGCGAAGTACCCATGTGAAGGCGGTATTCCTTCCTGGACCATGGCGCGTACCCCGGACGGTACGGCATCCCGTCCATAACGCCCCGGCCCGTTGGCGCTGTTGTTCAGCATCAGCGGGCTTTTTTATTCTATCTGGTTGCAGGCTTCAGGATTTCTCGCGCGATGGCTTTGGCTGAGTGGGGCGCATTGCCGATTTCTTGCGCTCCAGATACATCACGTGCTCGCTGTTGTTCATCATCTCCAGCAGGTTGCTGTATCTGTCGGGATCGTACTCCACAATGCCGTAGGCATAGTGCAGGCGAAACTGCTTCATCGACTTCTCGTTCAGATCGTCAATTTTTGATTGCAGGCTAAACAGGAAGGTGTCCACATCCTGATCTTCATCATGACCGAGCAGCACCACAAATTTCCCCCCTTCAATGCGTGCCGCCACATCGTTTTTCTTCAGGCAGCGACTCAGGGTCGTGGCAAATTTCTTCAGCGTGGCGTCACCTTCGGTATGCCCGAAGAATTCGTTAATCGCGGTGATGTTTTCCACATCCAGATAGACCAGGCTGAATGAACGCCGGTTATCGGTTAACCACGAGAATCGTTTTTCACCCAGTTTATAAAAACCACGTTTGTTGGGTAGATCGGTCAACGGATCGGTCATTGCCATACTGATGATATAAAACTCGTCTTCCACAATCGCCCCGATGTCGAGCAGCGAATTGATATTTTCCGGAGTGAAATCACGAGGTTTATCATCAATGATGCAAATGGTTCCGGCGATCGAACCATCCGGCAGGCGTACCGGGCAACCCGCGTAGAAACGGATATGCGGCTCGCCGGCAACAAAGGGATGATCGTGAAAACGCTCATCGACGCTGGCATCTTTTACAATAAAAATGCCCTGCGCCAGAATGGCATGGGCGCAAAAAGAGGTATTACGGGAGGTTTCGCGAACCCCGACGCTTCCGCTACAGGATGCCAGCCATTGCCGATCCCGGTCTAATAAACTGATTAAACCTATCGGGACGTTAAACGCGGTTTTTGCCAGATGGGTCAGACGATCCAGGCGTTCATCGTCCTTCTTATCCAGCAGATCCATCATATAAAGTGATTTAAGACGCTCAGCTTCGTTTTCTGGTATTTCAGGAAATTTCATAGGGCGGCCTCATTAGCTATAGATTTACTATATCAGAGGTTTTTTATTTCGGTAGGCGACGGCAAATGAGTGGTTAAAACTCGTACATGGATATCGCTATCGCCGCTGTCTGCGTCGTCCTACAATGGCAGCACTTATCACACTGGAGGTTTCCATGTCTCAACCCACGCTTACTTACCGTTTGGGCGATCGCAAGGTCGGTCGCCTGGGCTATGGTGCTATGCAACTGGCAGGTCCGGGGGTATTTGGGCCGCCTGCTGACGAAGCGAAGGCGATTCAGGTGCTTCGTGACGCCGTGGCTGCGGGCGTTAACCATATCGACACCAGCGATTTTTATGGTCCGCATGTCACCAATAAACTGATTAAACAGGCGCTGCACCCGTATGCCGACTCCCTGTGTATTGTCACCAAGGTTGGCGCGCGTCGTGATGATAAAGCTAACTGGCTGCCCGCCTTTAGCGCAGAAGAGCTGACCCGCGCGGTAGAAGATAACCTGCGCCATCTGGGGCTGGACGCGCTGGAGGTGGTGAATCTGCGCAGCATGCATGGCACTCACGGCCCGGCGGAAGGGCCGCTGGAAGCGGAACTGGAAACCCTGATCCGTTTAAAAGAGCGCGGGCTTATTCGCCACATTGGGCTGAGTAACGTGACGGCAAAACAGATTGCTGATGCGCAGACGATGACCCCGGTCGCCTGTGTGCAGAACATGTATAACGTGGCGAACCGTGCCGATGATGCGTTGATTGATCTGTTGGCAGCGCAGGATATTCCTTACGTGCCTTTCTTCCCGCTGGGTGGCTTCTCGCCGCTGCAATCCAATGAGTTGAATGAGGTTGCGCAGAGTCTGAATGCCACGCCAATGCAGGTGGCGCTGGCATGGCTGCTGCAACGTTCGCCCAACATTTTGTTGATTCCGGGCACGTCGTCGCCGACGCATTTACAGGAAAACCTGGCGAGTGCGCAACTGGTGCTGCCAGCCGATGCGCTGGTGATCCTCAACGGGATAGGGGGCTGATAACCTCAATGCTGAGGGGCACAGCCATCTGTTTCCTGAAGCGATGATATTAGGCTATGGAATGAAATGAGTGGCAGCGCTGCCCTGGTCCGGCTGAAAATCGCCGAAGCGTATCCGTAAGGCCGGGGCGCCGCGCATGGACGCGCGGCGAGGGCGGATTTACAAGGACGTTACCTCCGCCCGCCCCCGATTAGCCTGAAGGAATACGCTGAGGGTACCGCGCCAGCGGCGATTTTCTTAGCCAGAGCCCGGGTCGCCAGGGTGGTGGCGATTTGAGCCACCCTGGCACGTTCACCAGTGATGTGGCGACAGAGAAGCAAGGAAAATAAGGTGAACGGAACGACCATCGGAGCCCTATGTTCCCCCTCACCCTCACCCTAACCCTCTCCCAGAGGGCGAGGGGACTGTCCGTGCGGTTGCAACCCTGAGGGAGAAGTTGGAGCGAGAGGGAGACAACTCAACCTTATTCCAGCGCCTGCTGCCAGTCGGCAATCAAATCCTGCGCATCTTCAATGCCCACCGACAAACGAATCAGCTGTGGCGTAATGCCATTTGCCAGCCGCTGCTCCAGCGGAATAGAGGCATGCGTCATACTGAATGGCTGGCTGACCAGGCTCTCGACACCGCCCAGGCTTTCGGCCAGGGTGAACAGCTTCAGTTTGTTGATAACGCCTGCTGCATACTGATCATCCCCTTTTACCACCACCGAAATCATGCCGCCGGGCAGCGCCATCTGCTGGCGTGCCAGCTGATGATGTGGATGAGACGCCAGCCATGGGAACCAGACTTTCTCCACCTGCGGCTGCTGCTCAAGCCATTGGGCTAACGCCAGCGCATTACTGCTGTGGCGTTCAATGCGCAGAGACAGGGTGCGGATGCCGCGCAGGGTCAGGAAACTGCTGAACGGATCGAGCACGCCGCCGACCGCGTTGTGCAGATAACCAAGCTGTTCGGCAAGCGCCGGGTTATCCCCCACCACCGCCAGCCCGGCCACCACATCGGAATGCCCGTTGAGGTATTTGGTCGCCGAGTGCACCACGATGTCGAAGCCAAACTCCAGCGGGCGATGGATCACCGGCGAAGCAAAGGTGTTGTCCGCGACGCTGATAATCTTATGGCGCTTCGCAATCGCGGCAATGGCGGCGAGATCGGCCAGTTTCAGCAGCGGGTTGGTGGGGGTTTCCACCCAAATCATCCGCGTATCCGGGCGAATGGCAGCTTCCAGACCGGCCAGATCGTCCGGCTTCACCCAGCTGACGCGCAGACCGGTGCTGCGGCGACGCACGTTTTCAATCAGGCGGTAAGTGCCGCCGTAAACATCATCGATGGCGACGATATGGCTGTCTTTATCGAGCAGCTCCAGCACCGTGGAAATGGCCGCCAGCCCGGAGGCAAAGGCATACCCGCGGCTGCCGCTTTCCAGTTCGGCAATGGCGGTTTCCAGCACATGACGCGTCGGGTTGCCGCTGCGGGAGTATTCGTACCCCGTGTGCTGGCCGGGAGCTGGTTGGGCAAAGGTGGAAGTGGCATAAATCGGCGGCATCACCGCACCATGCTGATCGCTGAATGCACCGCTGTGCACGCTGAGTGTGTTCAATGTTTTCATTTTTGTTCCTTACTGTTCGAGTCGGTTGCGCCAGGTGGTCAGGACGTCACTGCGGGTGATGAGGCCAAGAAAGCGCTCGTTATCAGCGATAACCGCAACCCTTCCACGGTCGAAGATGTCTTTGAGTGTGCTTTCGGGGGCATGTTTATCCAGCGTTTCCACGTTGCGGGTCATGGCTTCTCTGACCGGGGTTGCAAAACGCTGGCTGTCTCCCTGCACGTAGCTAATCAGATCCCATTCATCAACAATGCCCACCACGCGGCCTTTTTCCAGTACCGGCAACTGCGAAAAGTCGTGCAGACGCATACGGGCCAGCACGGCAGCGAGGGTATCGTCCGGGGCCGCGGTGACCGTGGCTCCTTCGTCATGACGCAGCGCGATAAAGTCGCTTAAGTCCCCACGGGACGGGCGGGAGAGCAGACCCTGCTGACGCAGCCAGTCATCATTAAACATTTTTGACAGGTATTTGTTTCCGCTGTCGCAGGCAAAGGTGACGACGCGCTTCGGTGTGGTCTGGGCCTGGCAGTAGCGCAGGGCGGCATTGAGCAGCGTACCGGTGGAGGATCCTGCCAGCACGCCTTCGACTTGCAGCAAATCCCGAGCGGTGGCGAAGGCCTGGGCATCGGTGACCCGAAAGGCGCTATGCACCCCTTCGATATGGGCCAGCGGCGGAATAAAATCTTCGCCAATGCCTTCGACCAGCCAGGATCCCGCTTCGCCGTACTGTCCGGTTTCCACCTGATCGGCGAGGATCGATCCTGCCGGATCGGCCAGCACAAATTCGGTTTTTGGCGAGTGTTCGGCAAACCAGGCCTGCAACCCGCCAAGAGTACCGCCGGAACCAACGCCCACCACGATAGCGTCGATGTCGCCATCCAGCTGCTGGTACAGCTCCGGCGCGGTGGTGGTCCGGTGCGCCAGTGGATTCGCCTCGTTATTAAACTGGTCGATATAAAAAGCGCCTGGCGTTTCATCGGCCAGGCGACGGGCGTAATCCTGGTAATAGGCCGGATGACCTTTGTTGACGTCAGAACGGGTGAGCACCACTTTTGCGCCGAGGGCGCGCAGGTGGAATATCTTCTCCCGGCTCATTTTGTCCGGCACTACCAGAATCAATGAATAGCCTTTTTGCGCGGCAATAAGCGCCAGCCCCAGCCCGGTATTGCCTGCGGTCGCCTCAATAATGGTGCCGCCTGCGGACAGCTGACCACGGCGTTCAGCCTCATTAATCATCGACAGTGCCACGCGGTCTTTAATCGAACCACCTGGGTTCTGGTTTTCCAGTTTTAAAAACAGCTGACATGGCCCGCTCGCCAGTTTATGTAACTGGAGCACCGGCGTCTGGCCGATAAGTTCACTGACAGAATGCACTACAGACATTGGTGTTTACCCGCTCATTAAGTTGTTGAGCGGATGATAGGTCTGTCATTTTCGCTATTTAAAGAATCTTTGTGTGGTATTTAGAACGAAAAGAAATATGACCTGCTGTTTAGCCGTCAGGATGGAAAGCCTGTTAGCCGTCCGGAAGTGTCGATTGCTGTAAAAGGGTGTTTTTGCCGCTATTTTCAGCAATTCCCGGTCACTCTTGCTGTGAGATATCCATTTTTTAGCTAACGACTACTGAAAAAATCCATTACGCAGGATGATGGTTTTGGCGATGCTTATCTCAAAAAAATATAAGTATTGGTTTTTTAGTTATTTGAATTTTATTCATGACTGATTATTATCGTCTGGACATCCATACTGCTAAACCGCCAAACGGAAACATGAACGCAATGATTGTTCTCAGGAATATCTCCAGGATTTTCAGCCAGGGAAAGGCGTCAATTACCGCAGTGGACAACGTCTCCCTGTCGATTGAGCAGGGACAAATTTACGGGATTATCGGTTATAGCGGCGCCGGGAAAAGTACGCTTATCCGTCTGTTGAACGGACTGGAAAAACCCACCTCAGGCAGTGTGGTGATTAACGATCAGGATATTTCCGCGGCACGGGGTGAGGCCCTGCGACAGGCCCGTCTGAAAATCAGTATGGTCTTTCAGCATTTCAACCTGCTGTGGTCGCGCACGGTCAGTGAAAACATCGCCTTTTCGATGCAAATCGCCGGGGCCCCGAAAGCCGCTATCAAAGCGCGGGTGGCGGAATTAATTGAGCTGGTGGGCTTAACAGGGCGTGAGGATGCTTATCCGTCACAACTGAGCGGCGGGCAGAAACAGCGCGTGGGGATTGCCCGTGCGCTGGCCAATAGCCCGGATGTGCTGTTGTGCGATGAAGCCACTTCGGCACTGGATCCGCAAACCACCGACCAGATCCTCGAGCTGTTGCTGGACATCAATCGGCGCTTCAAATTGACGATAGTGCTGATAACCCACGAGATGCATGTGGTACGTAAAATCTGCGATCGCGTGGCAGTGATGGAAAACGGCAAAGTGGTGGAAGAGGGTGATGTGATTAGCGTCTTTACCCGTCCGCAGCAGCCGATCACCCGCCAGTTTGTGCGCCAGATTGGCCAGTATGAGGAAGAGGAGTTCAACCCGGACCTCAACAGCGATCTGAATGGCACGGTGATTAAGCTGACCTTTACCGGCCACAGCACCCACAAGCCGGTCGTTGGCGAACTGACCCTGCGTTACGGTCTGCCTTTTAATATTTTGCACGGCAAGATGACGCAAACCGCCCACGGCGTGTTTGGTCAACTCTGGGTGCACGTCGTGGCAACACAAGAACAAGTCGACAATATCCTCGCGGATTTACGCCAAAGCGATATTGAGGGCGAGGTGATTTCCCATGTTTGAGACATTTTTCCCACACCTGAAAATTGAACAGCTCTGGGCGGCAACGCAGGAGACGCTGTATATGACGGCGCTGTCCGGGGCGGCAACCTTTGTGCTGGGGATTATTCTCGGACTGGCGCTGTTTTTAACCGCCAAAGGCGGCCTGTTCCAGAATCGTACCCTGTACGGCGTTATCTCCATTCTGGTGAACGTATTCCGCTCGATTCCGTTCATCATTTTGATTGTATTGCTGATTCCGTTCACCAAAACCCTCGTTGGCACCATTCTCGGCGCTAACGCCGCGCTACCCGCGCTGATAGTTGGTGCAGCGCCGTTCTATGCCCGACTGGTGGAGATCGCCCTGCGCGAGGTGGATAAAGGGGTTATTGAGGCGACCCGTTCAATGGGCGCACGTTTAAGTACCTTGATTTTTCGGGTGTTAATCCCCGAATCATCACCGGCACTGGTTTCCGGTATTACCGTTACGCTGATTGCTCTGGTGAGCTACAGCGCAATGGCCGGGGTTATCGGTGCGGGTGGCTTAGGGAATCTGGCTTATCTGGAAGGATTCCAACGCAACCACGGCGACGTTACGTTGGTGGCGACGGCGACCATTCTGGTCATTGTCTTCATCATTCAGTACTGCGGCGACGTTATTACCTCTTTGTTAGATAAACGCTAAAAATATAAATGGAAACCAACATCATGAAAAAAACACTGACACTGCTCGCCGCCGTCACTTTAAGCGCCATGAGCTTCTCCTCCTGGGCTGACACCCTGACCGTGGGCGCCTCTAACGTGCCGCATGCTGAAATTCTTGAGCAGGCGAAACCGATTCTGGCAAAACAGGGTATCGATCTTGAGATTAAACCCTTCCAGGACTACATCCTGCCAAACACCGCGCTGGCAGGCCGTGAAATTGATGCTAACTACTTCCAGCATATCCCTTACCTGAACAGCGTCCTGAAAGACCATGCTGGCGACAAAACCTATGATTTCGTTAGCGCTGGCGCGATTCATATCGAACCTATCGGTATCTACTCCAAAAAGCACAAGTCGCTGAAAGATCTGCCGCAGGGCGGCAAAATCATCATGCGTGATGCAGTATCTGAAGAAGGACGTATTCTCTCTATCTTCGAAAAAGAAGGGGTGATCAAACTGAAACCGGGCGTCGATAAAGTGACGGCGCGTATCAGTGACATCGTGGAAAACCCGAAAAAACTGCAGTTCCTGCCGAACGTCGAAGCGGCACTGTTACCGCAGATGTATAACAACGACGAAGGCGATGCGGTGGTGATCAATGCTAACTACGCTATCGACGCGGGTCTGGACCCGGTGAAAGATCCGATTGCAGTGGAAAGCGGCGAGAACAACCCGTACGCCAACATCATCACCGTTCACCGTGGCGATGAGAAGAAAAAAGACATCGTTGCGCTGGTGAACGTGCTGCACTCCAAAGAGATCCAGGACTGGATCCGCACCAAGTACAAAGGTGCAGTTATTCCGGTTAACAACTAATATTGATTCAGGCGGCGGAGCGATCCGTCGCCGCTTTTTCTCTGCTTGTTTTGCCCTTTCAGGGCTCTGTGATAAATCTCACCAATCTTAAACAATTACGAAAACAGTTGATAACAACGTACTACTATTGCCCGGGTTAACTTGCGCGAGGTAGAGATGAAAGATGTCGTGATTGTTGCTGCGGTTCGCACACCGATCGGCTGTTTTCAGGGGGCGCTGTCGGCCCATTCTGCCGTCGAACTCGGGAGCTACGTTGTGCAGGCGCTGCTCGAGCGAACCGGCATCCATCCCCATTCTGTTGATGAAGTGATTTTAGGCCAGGTCCTTACCGCCGGAGCCGGGCAAAACCCTGCCCGTCAGTCGGCGATTAAAGGCGGTTTGCCGATGACGGTTCCGGCGATCACCATCAATGATGTCTGTGGCTCCGGATTAAAAGCGCTGCATCTGGCCTCGCAGGCAATTCAGTGCGGCGAAGCGGAAGTGGTGATTGCCGGCGGGCAGGAGAATATGAGTCGCGCCCCGCATGTGCTGACCGACAGCCGTACCGGTGCGCCTCTGGGCAACAGCCAGCTGATTGACAGCCTTGTCCACGACGGTTTGTGGGACGCTTTTAATGATTACCATATGGGCGTGACGGCTGAAAACCTGGCGCGTGAGTACGGCATCAGCCGTGTCCATCAGGACGAGTGGGCTCTTCGTTCCCAGCAAAAAGCCCGTGCCGCAATTGATTCCGGGCGTTTTCGCGAAGAGATCGTTGCGGTTAAAACCCTCGCCGCCGACGGTCACACCCGGATTGTTGATACCGATGAACAGCCGCGCACGGACGCCAGCGCCGAAGGGCTGGCCCGGCTCAGCCCCGCATTTGAGCGTAGCGGTTCGGTGACGGCGGGGAATGCCTCGCCCATCAATGACGGCGCGGCGGCGGTCATGATGATGAGTGAAACCATGGCCCGGACGCTGAATCTGCCGGTGATGGCGCGTATTCGTGCTTTCGCCAGCGTCGGCGTGGATCCGGCATTAATGGGGATTGCTCCCGTGTATGCCACGCGGCGCTGCCTTGAGCGGGTCGGCTGGCAGTTAAGTGATGTTGATCTGATTGAATCCAATGAGGCTTTTGCCGCCCAGGCCTTGTCGGTGGGCAAAATCCTCGAATGGGATGAAAAGCGGGTTAACGTGAATGGCGGGGCTATCGCTCTCGGTCACCCGATTGGCGCCTCCGGCTGCCGTATTTTAGTTTCCCTGGTGCATGAGATGAAAAAGCGCAATGCCCGTAAGGGGCTGGCAACCTTGTGTATTGGCGGTGGTCAGGGCGTGGCGCTGGCGATTGAACGCGACTGAGTGCGTGGCGCACTGACAAAAAAAAGCCCTCCGTTGAGGAGGGCAAGGCCAGTTACAGAAACACTAACTTAAATCTTGCCGGACGATGAAGATTATCGCCCGGACGTTATGATCCTTCTTTTCCCCATGCAGATCTGATAATCGACAAGGTTCTGCATTCATGTGTCCAAAAAAACGGGTTGAATTTATCAAAACATTGTTTCACATGTTGTGATGGCCCGCGCAATTTATACGTAAAGCCCATGGTAATGGCAAGGAAAATTGTTAATCCGAGCGGGATTAATACCATCTTTGATTTTGGACAGAAAAAATGCCCTTGCTATGTCAAAACGTCAAGATGATATTAACTCTATGTTTGATATGATCATTTTAATAATCTCCTCTCCCGTTCCTGCATATTTATGCCTGGCAAAATAGCCTGTTCGTGATCCTCTTTGCAGTTTTGGAAATATAAAACAGAAAAATTGAAACGTTGTTTTATTTATCATTGAAAACCTGTTTTAGCCGGGATAAGATATGCCCATATTGCAATACAAAAGAATGTATCCGGTGAAGTTCCTGGGACATTTCGGTGACTAAAACTGACTTCGGAGGTGAATGTGGAAGTAAGACAAAGCATCCACAGCGCACATGCTAAAACCCTGGATACCCAGGCGTTGCGCAATGAGTTTCTTGTTGAAAAAGTGTTCGTTGATGACGAATACACCATGGTTTACAGCCACATTGACCGCATTATTGTTGGCGGCATCAAGCCGGTGGCTAAAACGGTTTCTGTTGGCGGTGAAGTCGGCAAGCAACTGGGCGTAAGCTACTTCCTGGAACGTCGTGAACTGGGTCTCATCAACATTGGCGGCCCTGGTACGGTAACCGTTGACGGCCAGTGCTACGAGATAGGGCATCGCGACGCGCTCTATGTCGGCAAAGGCGCTAAAGAAGTGGTATTCGCCAGCGTGGATGCGGCGACTCCGGCGAAGTTCTACTACAACTGCGCCCCTGCCCATACCACCTTCCCGACCAAAAAAGTGACTCCTGCGGATGTGGCGCCGGTAACCCTGGGCGATAACCTGAGCAGCAACCGTCGAACCATCAACAAATATTTCGTGCCGGACGTACTGGAAACCTGCCAGTTGAGCATGGGATTAACCGTGCTGGAGCCGGGCAACCTGTGGAACACCATGCCGTGCCATACCCATGAACGTCGCATGGAAGTTTACTTCTACTTCAACATGGATGACGACGCGTGCGTCTTCCACATGATGGGGCAGCCGCAGGAAACGCGTCACATTGTGATGCACAACGAACAAGCGGTTATTTCGCCGAGCTGGTCAATCCACTCTGGCGTCGGAACACGCGCTTACACCTTCATCTGGGGGATGGTAGGCGAGAACCAGGTCTTTGATGACATGGACCACGTGGCGGTAAAAGATCTGCGTTAAGCGCAGCAGGCATAAGCACATGATGCCTGCGAATGCAGGCGCTAAAGATTAAGGAACAGACATGATTCTGGATGCATTTTCTCTTCAAGGTAAAGTTGCCGTAGTTTCGGGTTGTGATACCGGCCTCGGTCAGGGTATGGCGCTGGGTCTGGCGGAAGCAGGCTGTGACATCGTGGGTATCAACATTGTTGAACCGACCGAAACTATTGAGCGTGTAACGGCGCTGGGGCGTCGTTTCCTGAGCCTGACCGCCGACCTGCGTAAAATCGACGGTATTCCGGCACTGCTGGAGCGTGCGGTTGCTGAGTTCGGTAAAATCGACATTCTGGTCAACAACGCAGGCCTTATCCGCCGTGAAGATGCGATCAACTTCAGCGAGCGTGACTGGGATGATGTGATGAACCTGAACATCAAGAGCGTGTTCTTTATGTCTCAGGCGGCGGCGAAGCACTTTATCGCTCAGGGTAACGGCGGCAAAATCATTAACATCGCCTCCATGCTCTCCTTCCAGGGTGGCATCCGCGTACCGTCCTATACCGCGTCGAAAAGCGGCGTGATGGGCGTGACCCGTCTGCTGGCGAACGAGTGGGCGCAACACAAAATCAACGTTAACGCCATCGCGCCAGGTTATATGGCGACTAACAACACCCAGCAACTGCGCGCTGACGAAGACCGCAGCGCGGCTATCATCGACCGCATCCCGGCGGGGCGTTGGGGTCTGCCGAGCGACCTGATGGGACCGGTTGTGTTCCTGGCGTCCGAAGCCTCTGACTATATCAACGGCTACACCGTTGCCGTTGACGGCGGCTGGCTGGCGCGTTAATACCAGACTGCCTGAGTCAAGACCTGCCTGCGGGCAGGTTTTTTTATGCCTGTAAGATGCCTTGAAACTCGTCGTCGACTTTGTTTGACTGTGGATTCACTTCGACGGAGAGAGACGATGAAAACAATAGGGCTGCTGGGTGGAATGAGCTGGGAATCGACCATTCCTTATTACCGCCAGATCAACGAAGGCGTGAAGGCAAAACTGGGCGGTTTGCACTCTGCCAGCCTGTTACTGCATAGCGTGGATTTCCATGAAATTGAAGTCTGCCAGCGCAGCGGTGACTGGGAGAAAGCTGGCGAGATCCTTGCGGATGCCGCGCTGGGTCTGCAAAACGCAGGCGCGCAGGGGATCGTGCTCTGTACCAACACCATGCACAAAATTGCCGGGCAGATAGAAGCGCGCTGCGATGTGCCTTTCCTGCATATTGCCGAAGCCACCGGCCGGGCCATTGTGGCAGCGAAGCAACGCAAAGTGGCGCTGCTGGGTACGCGCTACACCATGGAGCAGGATTTTTATCGCGGTCGTCTGAGCGAGCGCTTCGATATTGACACGCTGATCCCGGAGCAGGCCGATCGTGAACGGGTTAACCAGATAATTTTCGACGAGCTTTGCCTCGGCACCTTCAGCAGCGCCTCGCGCGACTATTATACTGACCTGATTGCCCAACTGGCTGAACAGGGGGCGGAGGGGGTTATCTTTGGCTGCACCGAAATTGGCCTGCTGGTGCCGTCTGAACAATCGCCGATCCCGGTCTTTGACACCACCGCTCTGCATGCTGACGATGCGGTTACCTTTATGCTCTCTTAAACCGCGTTCAGCACCGCATTCAGTTGCCGGGTGATAAGCGGCATCGCCGCCTGCAAATGGCGACTGAACTCCTGCACCAGCGCCGATGCCGGGCGATGAAGCGGGCGGATCAGGCTAACGGTAAAAGGGACTTCGATACTGAAGCGACGCACGACCACGCCACTGGCGGCATAATCCAGCGCCGTCAGGGGATTGACCACTGAGATACCCACTCCCGCCCGCACCATCGCACATACTGAAGCCGCACTGTGGGTTTCCAGCACCATACGGCGTTTGACCTGATGTTCACTGAACAGGGCGTCGAGTAGCTGGCGATAGCTGTCGGTGCGCGACAGGCTGATATAATTCTCGCCCTGAAAGTCGGCAGGCGTTAAGACCGCCTTGCTCGCCAGCGGATGGTGCGGCGGCAACACGCAGACTTCATTGAAGGTCAGCAGCGGTGTGCGCTCCGTACCCGCAGGGGAGCTGACGGTTTCGGTGATGCCCAAATCATGGCGCTGGGCGGAGAGCCACTCTTCGAGCAGCGGCGATTCCTGCGGAACGATACTGAGGCTGACCTCCGGGTATTTCGCCAGAAAAGGCTGTAACAGCAAGGGTAAAAAAGACTGGGAAAATACCGGCAGGCAGGCGATGGAGAGCTCCCCCTGGCGAAACTCACGCAGGCTGTCGGCGGCGCTGACAATCCTGTCCAGCCCGTACCAGGAACGCTGTACCTCTTCAAACAGGCGTAGCCCCTGTACCGTCGGGTGCAGGCGACCACGGGTACGCTCAAACAGGGTTAATCCCAACACTTTCTCAAATCGCGCCAGCTCCCGGCTGACCGTCGGCTGGGAGGTATGCAGTAACTGGGCGGCTTCCGTCAGGTTACCGGCCGTCATCACGGCATGGAAGATTTCAATATGACGCAGATTTACGGCGGGCATGGTACAGTCCTGATGATTCAACCTATATCATTTTTGCATAGACTCTCGATAAAGCGATATTTTTTATTCCTCTCGCGTTGTGGCGTAATCATAAAAAAATGATCACGGAGTTCGCCCCTATGCCACGCCCACTGACGCAAACTGAAACCGACCTTAACGCTGACAACCTGCTGCGCCTGCCTGCTGAGTTTGGCAGCCCGGTCTGGGTTTACGATGCACAAATCATTCGCGACCAGATTGCCCGCCTCGCCCGCTTTGATGTGGTGCGTTTCGCGCAAAAAGCCTGTTCCAACATTCATATTCTGCGCCTGATGCGCGAGCAGGGCGTGAAGGTCGATTCGGTATCGTTGGGGGAAATTGAGCGTGCGCTGGTGGCGGGTTACTGCCCAAAAACAAATCCGGAAGATATTGTTTTTACGGCAGATGTGATTGATGACGCCACGCTTGCCAGGGTGAGCGAGCTGCGTATTCCGGTGAATGCCGGGTCGGTGGATATGCTCGAACAGCTGGGTGAAGTCTCGTCCGGTCATCCGGTGTGGCTGCGCGTTAATCCGGGCTTTGGTCATGGCCACAGCCAGAAGACCAACACCGGTGGCGAAAACAGCAAGCACGGGATTTGGTACAGCGACCTGCCCGCTGCGCTTGCCGTGATGCAGCGTTATAACCTGCAACTGGTGGGTATTCATATGCACATTGGCTCAGGGGTGGACTATGGTCACCTTGAGCAGGTGTGCGGCGCGATGGTGCGCCAGGTGGTTGAGTTTGGTCAGGATCTGCAGGCGATTTCCGCAGGTGGCGGTCTGTCTATTCCTTATCATGAAGGTGAAGAAGGCGTGGATACTGACCACTACTTCAGCCTGTGGAATGCGGCGCGCGACCAGGTGGCAAAACACCTCGGTCATCCGGTGAAGCTGGAGATCGAACCGGGGCGTTTCCTGGTGGCTGAGTCCGGGGTGCTGGTGTCGCAGGTTCGCAGCGTCAAACAGATGGGCAGCCGCCATTTTGTGCTGATTGACGCCGGTTTTAATGACCTGATGCGTCCGTCGATGTATGGCAGCTACCACCACATTACGGCGCTGGCGGCAGACGGGCGTGATTTAAACGCCGCGCCGCGTATCGATACCGTGGTGGCCGGGCCGCTGTGTGAATCAGGCGATGTGTTTACCCAGCAGGAAGGCGGCAAAGTTGAAACCCGTGCGCTGCCAGCGGTGGTGCCGGGCGACTATCTGGTGCTCCATGACACCGGGGCTTACGGGGCGTCGATGTCTTCCAATTACAACAGCCGCCCGCTGCTGCCGGAAGTGCTGTTTGATAACGGCGTGGCGCGGCTGATCCGTCGTCGTCAGACGATTGAAGAGCTGCTGGCGCTGGAGCTGATTTAAGGGTTTTGGGACCCTGTACACGATTCTGTGTAAATGCCTTTTCTCAGAAGTGACCGTCCAGGCGGTCACCGAACTCGATAATAAAA
>NZ_CBFFRJ010000070.1:0-26619 GCF_965644225.1 Phytobacter sp. V91
ATGGTGCGTGACAATACAAAATGGGCGGCAGGTTAGCTGCCACCCATTGACTTTAAACACAGCTGCTCTCCCCAAAATGGGAGAGGGAACTTACAGCCCGGTTTGAACGTTATTTCGCCTGCAGCTCTTTGCGGATAATATCCGCCCCTGCGCTTAACGCATTAAGCTTCCCGGTTGCCACCTTACGGGATAACGGAGCCATACCACAGTTGGTCGAAGGATAGAGCTTGTCTGCATCGACAAACTGCAGAGCTTTTCGCAGCGTACTGGCAACCTCTTCGGCGGTTTCAATGGTATTGGTTGCCACATCGATGGCACCAACCATGACTTTTTTCCCGCGGATCAGTTCCAGCAGATCCATCGGCACCCGCGAGTTATGACATTCCAGCGAAATAATATCGAGGGTCGATTTTTGCAGTTTAGGGAAGGCTTCTTCGTATTGTCGCCATTCCGAGCCCAGCGTCTTTTTCCAGTCCGTATTGGCTTTGATCCCATAGCCATAGCAAATATGGACAGCGGTCTCACATTTAAGCCCTTCAACGGCGCGCTCTAACGCGGCGATCCCCCAGTCATTCACTTCATCAAAGAAGACATTAAATGCCGGTTCATCAAACTGAATAATATCGACACCCGCCGCCTCTAATTCTTTGGCTTCCTGATTAAGAATTTTTGCAAATTCCCAGGCCAGTTTTTCGCGGCTTTTATAATGGTTGTCGTACAGGGTATCGATCATTGTCATTGGCCCAGGCAGCGCCCATTTAATGGGTTGCGTGGTGAGCTGACGCAAGAATTTCGCATCATCAACAAACACCGGCTTTTGGCGCGCCACCGCATCAACCACCGTGGGTACGCTTGCATCATAGCGATTACGAATTCTGACGGTCTGACGCTTCTCGAAATCCACCCCGCTCAGGTGTTCGATAAAGGTGGTGACAAAGTGCTGACGCGTCTGCTCGCCATCGCTCACGATGTCAATGCCAGCCCGGAGCTGGTCATCCAGCGACAGACGCAGCGCATCCTGTTTGCCCTCAATGAGTTCCTCATTGTGCAATTTCCATGGTGACCACAGGGTTTCGGGTTGCGCCAGCCATGATGGTTTAGGCAAACTGCCCGCCGTCGAAGTGGGAAGCAATGTTTTCATATACAGGTGACCTTTTATTATTGGTTAGTCAAAGAGCGCAATGGGTTGACCAGTTTTCAAGAATATTTTTGTAAGGCTTAATAAAGTGCTCTTCAGTAAATTTCCCCTGCTCAATAGCCAACTGGCTACGTTCTTCCCGATCGTAAACAATGGTGGTTAATGAGTGGTCCTGGTGGTTCAGGTTGGGTTGATAGAATTGCCCGGCGGCCGCGTTGGCGTTATAAATCTCAGGCCGGTAAATCTTCTGGAAAGTCTCCATCGTACTGATGGTGCTAATCAGCTCCAGATTGGTGTAATCACTCAGCAAATCACCGAAGAAATAAAAGGCCAAAGGCGCAACGCTGTTTTTCGGCATAAAATAGCGCACCTGTAAGCCCATTTTATTAAAATAGGCTTCCGTCAGCGAAGTGCCGTCCGGCTGGTATTCAATGCCCAGGATCGGATGCTGATTGCCGGTACGCTGATAGATATCTTTACTCGACACGCTCAGGCATATGACCGGCGATTTTTGAAAATGCGCCTGGTACTCCTCTGAGCCAACGAAAGCTTTAAAGATATTGCCATGCAAATCGCCAAATCCTTCAGGAATGCTGAATCCGGACTGGTTTTTATTATGATCCAGCAGCAAGACGCTAAAGTCATAATCGCGCACGTAAGAAGAGAAATTATTGCCGACAATACCCTCGATCCGCTGATTGGTTTTTTTATCAACAATACTGGTCTTCAGGATCTCGATGGCCGGGAAAGTATTACCGGCAATATTCATCGCCACCGAAATGATTTCAAGCCCGACAGAATAACGACTGGCGTTAGGATTATCCCAACAGGCCAGGGTATTAAAGCGATTGTCAATCATCGCCAGCGTATTGCGCAGGTTCTGCTGGCGGTCTTTCCCTCTGGCTAAATTGGCAAAGTTCGTCGTAATACGCGTATCTTTTGAGGGGTTGTAATTTTCATCAAACACACTGCTGCTGATGGTAAATGTAAAATCTTTATTCATCGCGATCCTGCACCCTGAGTTCTGACATGAAAAGGAAACTGAATGGCCGGGAGACCAGAATTAACTTATTGTGTTTTCTGGCTTTTTATTCGACCATTTCCATGTTGCCAATACGTTAATATTGTTTAATTTATGCCAGAGTCGCCGGATGAGGGGAAGTGACTTAATTTCATTGCAACATGAGCGGTCTTCATGTTCCGGAGCAGGTCAAAGTTTTTCCACCAGCGTTTTTAATTGCGCAATAACCTCCCCTCGCCCATCGCCGCTTTCGCCGCCGCAGGGCCAGGTGGACTGGCGGACGACCAGTCGCGTTGGCAGCAGCTCGCGGATCCGCATCTGCGGGGCGGCCATTTGCTGGAGCAACAGCTCGACCGCCCGTTTGCCCAGTTTATTAAAATCCTGCGCGACAGTGGTCAGCGGCGGCTGAAAATAGAGGCTGTCTGCGGTGTCGTCATAGCCGGTGACGGAAATCGCCTTACTGCCGGTGCGATTAAGCTGTGCCAGCGCGCTCAGCACCCCAAGTGCCATCTGATCGTTCGCCACCACAATAGCGCTGATCCGTGGATACTGGTGTAACAGCTCGAATGCTTTATGCCAGCCGCTGGCCGCGCTCCAGTCGCCAAATACCGTTACCGCGTTGCTGACCCCAAGCCGGTGCAGCGCTTCGCGCCAGCTGCCGAGGCGCATCCTGGCCGAGACCGAACTCTCAGGTCCTGCAAGCAAGCCAAACTCCCGATGCCCCAGCGTCCACAGATGACTGATGCAGGCTCCGCAGCCCTCAAGATGATCAAAGCGCACGCAACAGACATCGGTCTCCGGCGAGATATCTAAAAACAGGCAGCAAATATCGGCATTCTCGCTGACCAGCTTCTCAGCAATATGCCCTTCCAGCGGCAGATTAATAATCGCGCCGCGGATATTCTGCGCGCGAAACTCATTCAACCGAGCCTGCAACGAGGCGTAATCGGCCAGCACCGGCATCGCAATAGCCACTTCCAGTTGATGAGCGCTGGCGTGACTCTTGATCGCGGCGGCAATTTGCGAGGGCGCATGCAGCGTTAACGAGGCCGTAATCAGGCCAATTGACGGCGCGGATTTCCCCGCCAGCAGCTGAGCAGAACGGTTAGGCACATAGTGCAACGCCTGCATGGCCCGGATGACCTTCTCCCGGGTCCGTTCAGACACCACATCGGGTTTGTTGAGCACCCGGGAAACGGTTTGTTCAGAGACGCCGGCCTCCCGGGCCACATCTTCTAAGGTTGCCGTACGGCGCTGCATATTGCTCTCCCTCACGTTTTGTTAACAATGTCGCTCGCTAACATTTTATGTCTAAAAGACGACAAAAATTCGCCCTTTTCCCGGTGTTTCGTGATCGTCAATGAGTTTCAGTTTCGCTGATATTGTGGCCACAAACAAAATATCTGATAACACACCCAACTTGTCTAGCGAATGACATTTTCATTTATCCATCAGGTATGCATATGCAACATAACGATCGCAACACCTCCCGTGGTCCCCAGTTTCATGACGTGCTTGCCCGGGAAGACTGGCAAAATCAGACCATTACCCACCTTAACCGTCTGGCAGCCCACCCGACATTTGCCAGTTGGCGTGATATTGCCTCGGCAAAAGACAACCTGGCTTCAGCTCAGCGCCGACTGCTGGATGGTCAGTGGCAATTTTCGTATGCCCGCAGCCCCTTTGAGGTTGACGCCCGCTGGCTGGAAAGCGATCTGCCGGACAGCAGCGCGATCCCCGTTCCCTCTATCTGGCAGTTGGCAGGCTATGACGCCCCCATTTACAGCAATGTGCGTTATCCCATTGACACCACCCCGCCACGGGTGCCGGAAGAGAACCCGACCGGTTGCTACGCGTTAACCTTTAGTCTCGACCCGGACTGGCAACGCGAGGGGCTGACGCAGATTATTTTTGATGGCGTGAACTCGGCCTTTCATCTGTGGTGTAACGGGGCCTGGGTTGGCTACTCCCAGGACAGCCGCCTGCCTGCCGCCTTTGATTTGAGCCCTTACCTGCGGGCGGGCGACAACCGGATCTGCGTCATGGTGATGCGCTGGAGCGCGGGCACCTGGCTTGAAGACCAGGATATGTGGCGCATGAGCGGGATCTTCCGTTCCGTCTGGCTCCTGAACAAACCGACCCTGCACCTGAGCGATGTTCAGCTCACACCGCAGCTTGATGCGCTGTATCGCGACGGCGAACTGGCGGTAAATGTCACCCTCGCCGCACCGACGCCGCAGCTTGCAGAGCTGAGGGTAAAAGTTGAGTTGTGGCAGGGCAACCAGCAGGTCGCCTGCCAGCAGCAGCAGCCTGGATCGCCGATTATTGATGAGCGCGGCAACTATGGCGAACGCGCCATGATGCATCTGGCGGTTGAGCGCCCGGCACTGTGGAGTGCGGAAACGCCAAACCTCTACCGGGCGGTGGTTTCGTTATGGCGCGGGGATGAGCTAATTGAAGCGGAAGCCTGGGATATCGGGTTTCGGCAGGTGGAAATCAGCGACGGGCTGTTAAAGCTGAACGGCAAACCGCTGCTGATCCGTGGCGTCAACCGTCACGAGCATCACCACCTGCGCGGCCAGGTCGTCACCGAAGAGGATATGGTGCAGGACATTCTGCTGATGAAGCAGAACAACTTCAATGCGGTTCGCTGCTCCCACTATCCGAATACGCCGCGCTGGTATGAGCTGTGCAACCGCTATGGCCTGTACGTGGTGGATGAGGCCAACATTGAGACCCACGGGATGGTGCCGATGAACCGCCTCTCCGACGATCCCGCCTGGCTCCCGGCCTGGAGCGCCCGCGTGACCCGGATGGTGCAAAATAACCGTAACCATCCGTCGATTATCATCTGGTCGCTGGGCAATGAGTCCGGCGGCGGCGGCAACCATGAAGCCATGTACCACTGGCTGAAACGTAACGATCCGTCACGCCCGGTTCAGTATGAAGGCGGGGGTGCGAACAGCACCACGACCGACATTGTCTGCCCGATGTATGCCCGCGTTGACAGCGATCTGCCTGTTCCGGCGGTGCCGAAATGGGGGATCAAAAAGTGGATCAGTATGCCGGGTGAACAGCGGCCGCTGATCCTCAGCGAATACGCCCATGCGATGGGCAACAGTCTGGGCAATTTTGCCGATTACTGGCAGGCATTTCGTGACTATCCGCGTCTGCAGGGCGGCTTTATCTGGGACTGGGCCGATCAGGCCATCAGCAAAACCTTCGATGATGGCAGCGTGGGCTGGGCCTACGGCGGGGATTTTGGCGATAAACCCAACGATCGTCAGTTCTGTATGAATGGTCTGGTGTTTCCCGACCGCCGCTCTCACCCTTCATTAATTGAAGCCAAACATGCGCAGCAGTATTTCCAGTTTGCCCTGCTGGCGCAAAACCCACTGCGTATCCGCATCAGCAGCGAATATCTGTTCCGCGCAACGGATAACGAAACGCTGCACTGGCAGATTCAGGCGGCGGGAGAAACCGTTGCTGACGGCAACGTGAAGCTGGAAATCGCCCCTGAAGGTTACTGCGAACTGACCCTGTGCGAAGACCTCAGGCTGCCAGCTGGCGCCAGCAAGGTGTGGCTGACACTGGAGGTTATCCAGCCGCAGGCTACCGCCTGGTCTGACGCCTGCCACCGCGTCGCCTGGCAGCAGTTCCCCCTCGACACGCCGCTGGTGTTGCCGGTTGCGACTCCTGCAGGCGAGGCGCCGGTACTTAACAGCAGCGAGCTGGAATGGACGGTTATCAGTGGCCGCCAGCAGTGGATTATCGAAAGGCAGAGCGGGCTCCTGACGCACTGGCAGGTAGATGGAGTGGAACAACTGCTGACCCCGCTGCGTGACCAGTTTGTTCGCGCGCCGCTGGACAATGACATTGGCGTCAGCGAAGTCGAGCGCATCGATCCCAACGCCTGGGTTGAGCGCTGGAAAAGCGCTGGTCTTTATAACCTCATCGCGCGCTGCGTTGAGTGTGAGGCCCGGTCTCTGGCTCATGAAGTGGTGATTGACAGCCGCTGGCACTATCTGCGCGGTGACGACGTGGTCATCGTCAGCCACTGGCGAATGACCTTTGACGGGCAGGGAAAACTGCATCTGGCCATTGAGGGTGAACGGGCCGGTACGCTGCCGCCTCTGGCGCGCACCGGGCTGAACTTCCAGATCCACGACCAGAACCAACCCGTTAGCTGGCTGGGTTTTGGCCCCCATGAGAATTACCCGGATCGTCGCACCAGCGCCTGTTTCTCCCGCTGGGAACGACCGCTTTCGGAGATGACCACGCCGTACATTTTCCCAACCGAAAATGGACTGCGCTGCGACACCTTAGCCCTGGACTGGGGACGCTGGCACGTGACGGGGGATTTCCATTTCTCCGTCCAGCCTTACAGCACCAGGCAATTAATGGAGACCGATCACTGGCACCGGATGCAGCCGGAAAACGGCGTCTGGATAACCCTCGATGCCCGGCATATGGGCATCGGCGGGGATGACTCCTGGACGCCCAGCGTGCTGCCGCGCTGGTTGCTGCTCGACACACAATGGCAATATCAGCTCAGGATCCATTTCCAGTAACTGACGGGGGCACAGGCCCCCAATAATAAACATAAATACAATGGAACAGTCACCATGAAACTCTCTGAACTCGCACCAAGAGAACGGCATAATTTCTACTACTTTATGCTGTTCTTTTTCTTCTACTACTTCATTATGTCGGCCTATTATCCCTTCTTCCCGGTCTGGCTGGCGGAAGTTAACCATTTAACCAAAACAGAAACAGGGATTGTGTTTTCCTCAATCTCGCTGTTCGCCATTATTTTTCAGCCGGTATTTGGCCTGATCTCAGATAAGCTGGGATTACGTAAACATCTGTTATGGACCATAACGGTGTTACTGATCCTGTTTGCCCCCTTCTTTATTTTTGTCCTGTCGCCGTTGCTGCAGATGAATATTATTGTCGGCGCACTGGCGGGCGGGATCTATCTGGGGATTGTTTTTTCCAGCGGCTCCGGCGCGGTAGAAGCCTATATTGAGCGCGTCAGCCGCAGTAACCGCTTTGAATACGGTAAGGTGCGCGTTTCCGGCTGTATTGGCTGGGCGTTGTGTGCGTCAATAACCGGTATTCTGTTTAGTATCGACCCTAATATTACCTTCTGGATCGCCTCCGGTTTTGCGCTGATCCTCGGCGTATTGTTGTGGATGTCGCGACCTGAAAGCAGTAACAGCGAACAGGTTATCGACGCGCTGGGCGCCAACCGTCAGGCCTTCTCCCTGCGGACGGCCGCCGAACTGCTGCGCATGCCGCGCTTCTGGGGTTTTATTGTTTACGTTGTGGGTGTCGCCAGCGTCTATGACGTTTTCGACCAGCAGTTTGCCAACTTCTTTAAAGGCTTTTTCTCCAGCCCACAGCGTGGGACCGAAGTCTTTGGTTTCGTCACCACCGGCGGTGAATTACTCAATGCGCTGATTATGTTTTGCGCCCCGGCGATCGTAAACCGGATTGGCGCCAAAAATGCCCTGTTAACCGCCGGGATAATTATGTCGGTGCGGATATTAGGCTGTGTCCCTTAATCACCTGAGTTATAGTAACTGTCTGTTTCCACAACATATTGAACTATGGCTCGCTACGACATTCCCGATGAAGCATGGACTATCATCCAACCCTTTCTGCCAGCAGAATCTGCCTCTCCACGGGCCGGGCGTCCGTGGGCGGAGCATCGTATGATTATCAACGGCATGTTCTGGGTGCTGTGTTCAGGTGCGCCATGGCGCGATTTACCTGAACGGTACGGCCCATGGAAGACCGTTTATAACCGCTTTAACCGTTGGTCAAAATCGGGTGTGATTAACATTATTTTCAACAAGTTACTTTCAGCTCTGGATGCACATGGCCTCGTGGACTGGTCGGCCACTGCACTGGATGGTAGCAATATCCGGGCGCTGAAATGTGCTGCCGGTGCGCAAAAAAACATCCCGATATCACCGGAGATAATGGGCTGGGTCGCTCTCGCGGTGGTTTTGGCACCAAAATCCATCTGGCGACAGACGGAAGTGGTCTGCCGTTAAACATCGTACTGAGTCCCGGTCAGGCTCACGAAAGCCGGTTTGCACAACGTCTTCTGGACGGTATCGGTGTTCAGCGCCAGAACGGAAGTATGAAGCGCCGTGGTCATGCAGTACTGGCTGATAAAGCCTACTCCGGGCATGCGTTACGTAACGAACTGAAAAGAAGAGGGATAAAAGCAGTCATCCCGCGTAAATCCAATGAAAAAATGGCCACAGATGGTCGCTCACCACTCGATAGTGAAGCTTACCGTAATCGCAACGTTGTTGAGAGGTGCTTTGGTCGCCTGAAAGAATACCGCCGCATTGCCACACGTTACGACAAAACGGCGAGGAATTATCTGGCGATGGTGAAACTGGGTTGTATCCGATTGTTTTATAAAAGGTTATGTAATTAAGGGACACGGCCTAGGCTCTTCATTCGCCAGCTCCGCTGTAGAAGTGGTTATCTTAAAAATGCTGCATATGTTTGAGGTTCCGTTCCTGCTGGTAGGCACCTTTAAATACATCTCTTCGGCATTTAACCCCAAACTTTCAGCGACCCTGTTCCTGATTGGCTTTAATTTATCGAAACAACTTTCCGGGGTTGTGCTGTCGGCGTGGGTGGGACGGATGTATGACACCGTTGGCTTCCATCAGGCCTATCTGATCCTGGGCAGTATCACTCTGTGCTTTACGGTTATTTCCCTCTTTACGCTCAAAGGGAGTAAAACACTGCTGCCGGCGACCGGGTATAACAGCGCAGCCTGACATAAATAGCCCGTCATGAAAGACGGGCTATAACATTTCTGATAATACCCTCTGCTCGGCCTGCTGATACCTTATCGCCACACTCAGTCATTCGCCCAAAATATCATCACCATTTTCAGGCAAAGCAACAACATGCTGGAAAGCGTGATCGTCACACTCACAAAAATGAAATGGCGGTGCTATTTTACTAAACCACATACCAAAAACCAAAAGGATATCTTGATGTCTCCTCGTTCTCTTCCTCTGTGGGCCGCTGCTGCTGCGGTCGGTCTTTTACCTCTTCACGCCGCACAGGCGGCAAGCGCCGTTAAGTTTCCCGATAAAGTCTGTAATGTCACCCAGTACGGCGCAGAAGGTCATCGCCTGCAAATTGCGCTCAATACCGAGTCTATTCAAAAAGCGATTGATGACTGCGCTGCCGCTGGCGGTGGTACCGTACTGATACCCAAAGGCAACTTTTTAACCAACCCGTTGTTTCTGAAAAGTAATATTCAACTGAAGCTGGAAAAAGACGCCACCCTCGTTGCGTCAACCGAAGTGGACGCTTATCGGGCTGATGAAAAAACCAAATATGCCGAAGCGGAAAACGGCTGGCTGCCGTTTATCAGCATCGCCGATGCCCAAAACGTTGCTATCGTCGGGGAAGGTACTATTGACGGTCAGGGCGCAGTGTGGTGGGAGCGCTGGCGGGAAAACATCCGCGCTACCGGGAAAAAAGGCGGTACCGACAGGCCACGTCTGATTTACATTAAGCGTGCCAGTAACGTGCTTATCGACGGTGTCACCCTCACCCATTCGCCCAGCTTCCACGTGGTGACCCGTTACTCGCACGATGTCGATATCAACGGCACCCGTATTCTCTCGCCGTGGCATGCGCCAAATACCGACGCCATCGATCCCATCGACAGCCAGAATATTCGCATTACCAACAACTACATCGATTGTAACGACGATCATATCGCCATCAAGGCTGAGAAAGCCGATCCGCGATTCCCGGATGGCGTGGTGGATAACATCTATATTGCCAATAACACCCTGAAGCAAGGGCGCGGGATCTCTATCGGCAGTGAAAGCGCCGGCGGGGTTAATAATGTGCTGGTGGAAAACAACACATTTGAAGGTTCGATGTACGGTATTCGGATTAAAAGCCCGCGCGGTAAGGGCGGCGAGGTGAAAAACATCGTTTACCGCAATACCAAAATGCACAACGTCGAGGTGCCGCTGGTCTTCTCCGCCTATTACAAAGCAGCGCCCATTGTCGAGGCTGAAGTCGAGAAGTTACTTCAGGCGGGCGGTTTTACCCTCGGCGAGCAGATCTATCCTGCGGACAGCGACCCGAAACAGCCATTCGACAAATATAAAACGCCGCACTTTAGTAATATCACCGTGGAAAACTTAACTTCCACCGGCGATAGCAAAGCGGCAGCCTATATTATTGGCACCCCGGAAGCGCCGCTCAGCGGTTTCCATTTTACCAATGTCAGCATTGAAGCCGTCCAGGGTCTGCGCATTCGTAACGCCGAACTGGAGACCAAAGGTCTTAAGCTGGAAGTGAAAGAAGGTCCGAAGATTAAGCAAGACGCCGGCGCCATCGTTCACGAGTAACCGGATATTTATGGACAGCTGCGGCAAAGTGACGATCGCTGTGCATGCAGTCTGTCCTTTTATATGCGGACTTTACACTTAGTACCAGCGGGACGACGTTTAGCTCTGGCAGCCAGTTCTCATCCGGGCGGTTAACAACCGAATTATCTTGTTATCCCTTACCAGTCGCCATAAGGGTATGTTTTGCCTTTGATAAATTCTTTCGTTTCAGCATCGTAGCCATCCGGGATGCTGTAGGAAAAATCAATTTTAGTGGGGATATTTTTACAGATATCCATCTCATCGCCGGAGCGGGTGGTCAGGGAAATGGGTTTGACCGGCAGATTGGGATAACCGCCCACATCCTGCAGCCACAGCCGGACTGTACCCTCAGGAGCCAGACCAATCAGCAGCGTGTTGTACCAGACCGTCTCATTGTAATTATCTAAATGGTCTGCGGGCGTTTTCATTCGCCGCCAGGTGTCAGGCGAAAAGACGATATGGGTTTCGTAGGTTTTTCTGTCGATGACGGAATCCCAGCAGAAGGCCATATACTGCGGTGGTTTTTTTACTTTGTTAAATCTCATGCTGCTTCTGTAGCTTTTTTCACTCCATGTGCCTTTAACATTGGGATCGCTCTGTACCCAATCCAGAGTAAAAAATCGATACAGATAACCGTCGGTATCAATCACATGGGCGTATGACACATCGGCGTAAAGCGTGTAGGGCGTGAAAAAGTAAAAATACCACTGTTCATAAGGCAGCGACCAGTCCCCCTCCGCGGCCTGCCGCGACTGCAGCGGGTGCGACGGCTTGCTCTGGCAGCCGGTGACCAGCAGCAGTAAACATAGTGACATTACCGGTATAACTTTCATTTCTTTTTTCCCTCCATGGTATAAACGGTGCGCTACCAGTTCTCATCCGGGCGGTTAACAACCTGCTCCGCTCGTTATCCCTTACCAGTCGCCATAAGGGTATGTTTTGCCCTTTACAAACTCTGGCGTCTCACCAAACCAGGTATATCCATCAGGATGTCGCGTAATGTCCTTACATAACTCCAGTTCATTACCGGAGCGGGTGGTCAGGGAAATGGGTTTGACCGGCAGATTGGGATAACCGCCCACATCCTGCAGCCACAGCCGGACTGTACCCTCGGGAGCCAGACCAATCAGCAGCGTGTTGTACCAGACCGTCTCATTGTAATTATCTAAATGGTCTGCGGGCGTTTTCATTCGCCGCCAGGTGTCGGGCGAAAAGACGATATGGGTTTCGTAGGTTTTTCTGTCGATGACGGAATCCCAGCAGAAGGCCATATACTGGGGTGGCTTTTTTACTTTGTTCAATCTCATGCTGCTTCTGTAGCTTTTTTCACTCCATGTGCCTTTAACATTGGGATCGCTCTGTGTCCGATCCAGAGTAAAAAATCGATACAGATAACCGTCGGTATCAATCACATGGGCGTATGACACCATGGCGTAAAGCGTGTAGGGCGTGAAAAAGTAAAAATACCACTGTTTATACGGCAGCGACCAGTCCCCCTCCGCGGCCTGCCGCGACTGCAGCGGGTGCGATGGCTTGCTCTGGCAGCCGGTGACAAACAGCAGTAAACATAGTGACACTATCGGTATAACTCTCATTTCTCTTTCCCCTCCATGGTATAAACGGTGCGCTGCCAGTTCTCATCCGGGCGGTTAACAACCGAATTATCTTGTTATCCCTTACCAGTCGCCATAAGGGTATGTTTTGCCTTTGATAAATTCTTTCGTTTCAGCATCGTAGCCATCCGGGATGCTGTAGGAAAAATCAATTTTAGTGGGGATATTTTTACAGATATCCATCTCATCACCGGAGCGGGTGGTCAGGGAAATGGGTTTGACCGGCAGATTGGGATAACCACCCACATCCTGCAGCCACAGCCGGACTGTACCCTCAGGAGCCAGACCAATCAGCAGCGTGTTGTACCAGACAATGCGTCCGGCAGAACTCAGGTGATCGGCCTGCATCTGCATCCGCCGCCAAGTGTCAGGCGAAAAGACGATATGGGTTTCGTAGGTTTTTCTGTCGATGACGGAGTCCCAGCAGAAGGCCATATACTGCGGTGGTTTTTTTACTTTGTTAAATCTCATGCTGCTTCTGTAGCTTTTTTCACTCCATGTGCCTTTAACATTGGGATCGCTCTGTGTCCGATCCAGAGTAAAAAATCGATACAGATAACCATCGGTATCAATCACATGGGCATATGACACCATGGCGTAAAGCGTGTAGGGCGTGAAAAAGTAAAAATACCACTGTTTATAAGGCAGCGACCAGTCCCCCTCCGCGGCCTGCCGCGACTGCAGCGGGTGCGACGGTTTGCTCTGGCAGCCGGTGACCAGCAGCAGTAAACATAGTGACGCTATCGGTATAACTTTCATTTCTTTTTCCCCTCCATGGTATAAACGGTGCGCTGCCAGTTCTCATCCGGGCGGTTAATAATCTGATCCACCCGTTATCCCTTACCAGTCGCCATAGGGGTATGTTTTGCCTTTGATAAATTCTTTCGTTTCAGCATCGTAGCCATCCGGGATGTCGTAGGAAAAATCAATTTTAGTGGGGATATTTTTACAGATATCCATCTCATCACCGGAGCGGGTGGTCAGGGAAATGGGTTTGACCGGCAGATTGGGATAACCGCCCACATCCTGCAGCCACAGCTGGACTTTACCTTCGGGAGCCAGACCAATCAGCAGCGTGTTGTACCAGACCGTCTCATTGTAATTATCTAAATGGTCTGCGGGCGTTTTCATTCGCCGCCAGGTGTCGGGCGAAAAGACGATATGGGTTTCGTAGGTTTTTCTGTCGATGACGGAGTCCCAGCAGAAAGCCATATACTGCGGCGGTTTTTTGGCCTTATTAAACCTCAGGCTTTTGCCTGTACGGCTTTTGTCTCCCCATGTTCCTCTGACGCCGGATTTGCTACGCGCCCAATCAAGAGTAAAAAATCGATACAGATAACCATCGGTATCAATCATATGGGTGTATGACACATCGGCGTAAAGCGTGTAGGGCGTGAAAAAGTAAAAATACCACTGTTTATAAGGCAGCGACCAGTCCCCCTCCGCGGCCTGCCGCGACTGCAGCGGGTGCGACGGCTTGCTCTAGCAGCCGGTAACAAACAGCAGTAAACATAGTGACATTACCGGTATAACTCTCATTTCTTTTTCCCCTCCATGGTATAAACCGTGCGCTGCCAGTTCTCATCCGGGCGGTTAATAAAGCCGATCGGCTCCACCGCTGACATCCCGCCCTGAATCTCCCCCTGCTCGTCAACCTTGATGGCATTCCAGTTGGCGGAACAGTGAAGATATCGGGCAGCCAGTAAATCGACTTCCTCGTCGCTGAATGTATCCCCAGGTTTTCCTCTGCGTACCGCCTGCCCCATGGCAATGGCTTTTGCATTCAGCGCACTCAGATCGGCGGGGAGATGCAGTTCATTTTTTTTGTCGGGTATGGGAATAAACAGCACGCCCGCCTCTTCCGCGGCGGCAATCATTACCCTGAGCGATACCTTCGCCCAGTCGTTGCGTACTATCCGCTTTCGCAGCGTCAGCGCGGCAAAGCTGCGCTTCTGCATCTGCCCCTAGTGGTCGGTTGGCATCCGTTCATCTGCCCAGACCTCGGCGGCGATGGGATTATTGCGAATAAAGGGCGCGATGGCCGGCGAGGCTTCCAGCTCCGGCAGCTGCGCTATCGCCTGGCGGTAAACGCGGGACTGCCCGACTGGCTGACTGAGCGCCACGGTTTCAGCCTGCGGGCGGGTGAGGAACAGATCTTCACGCTCCTGCGGCAGATAGCCGCCGCCAATATCGGAGTGCGCCCCGGGCAACGCAAGCTCCGGCCAGCCAAGCCTGACGCTGTTGAGCGCGAAATTAAACCGGCACTCATGGCGGGCGGTGATCTGGAACACCCGGTCGGCCACGCCGGGCCGCAGACGGATATTGACCTCTCCGGTATCCGCGCTGTGCGGGTTCAGACCGTTGAGCGGCGTTCCCACGGCAGTAACGGTGTCAAACAGGCCGATAAAGCGGTTTTTTCCAGCGGGTGCGCCAGTATAGCGTTTACCCTCCATTCCCTGACGGATAGCAGAGATTATCGCGCTGTCCTGCTGCTGTACCCGGTTAGCAAAGTGCCGGGCGGCTGCCGCGCCGCGGCTGAAGCCAAAGATATCGAACTTAAGAGCGCAAACCTCAATATCCGTAGCCCGTTCCTTAAGGGCTTCTTTAATTTTCTGCGCAATCTTTTTAACCGCATCGTCAGTTTTCGCAATCACCCCGGTATCGGAGATCCCCAAACCTAACCCCAGCGCGCTGTCCGGCTCTCCGGCCCGGGTTCCGATCCCTTCGATATAAATCGCACGCTGCAGATAATTACTGTCAGACGGGAAGATATTCACATACAACTCATTCAGCCAGTGAATATTCGTATGATATCCCGTATAGCTGGTGGCCCCGGTTCCGCTAAGCCCCATCTGCTCTTTCGCCGTGCGCACCAGAATGCTGGCGGCATCCGGCGCGTTGATATCAAAATGCTGCGCCGTGCAGGCTTCCAGCATATTTTGCGTATTGACCGCATTATTTCCCGTACCGTCGAAGAAGATCCCCAGCACCAGGGTCACCTTGCGTACCTCCGGTTTTTTTACCGGTTCGATTACTTCCAGTGTTTTTATCGGTTTGCCTGTGGCAGGTGGCGTAAACATTTTATTATAATTATCCGGCGTGACCAGCCAGTAAAACTCCGTGCTGGCGATAAGATGTCGACAACGAATATAATCATAATCGACAGAAATATATTCCTGGTCGATCGCATCCTGAACGACCTGCAGATAAACTCTGCGGACCGATGCCCCGCGCAGTTCAATGTGATAATACTTTTCCTGTCGGCCGTAACGGTTTATCCGCCAGAAGTCAAAAGACAGCGTCAGCGACTCATTATTGTTGATGGCCTGCATTAGCAGCGGCGAGCTTTTGTCGAGCATTTTGCAGAAGGTCAGCGTCTGAGGCTCAAGCTCTACCGGCGTGCGGCTGGTGCCCTGCTGCAGGCTGAAAACAAAGATCTCATCCTGATGGTGGGTCTGGTAACGATTACCGACGGAATTCGGCGTACCGCAGCCAGCGGATATTGCGCCCTGCAATACACCGTTTATTGTCAGATAAATAATGTCGCTCATTAAATGGCATCCTTTCCATAATCTGGAAATATAAAACCCCTGATAAAACGGAATTATATTAACAGCAAGAAAGGCATGCAGATATTATTTTTTCAGCAAGCAAACACCTCCCCATAAATACAATCACTGAATGACTCAATCGTAAAAATGAACAAGAAAATCAATTATTATTTAAACGGAAAGGTATTAGTAGAATTTGGAGAACAGCCGGGTAACATTGCGCTACCCGGCGTTTATTTCAGGCTTAGAAAGTTTCCCAGTTGCTGTCGCTGGCGGCTGGCCCGGAGGCGGCAACGGCGACACGCGGCGCTGCCGCAGGCTTGCCGGGTTTGCTTTTCAGCAGAGTAGCGGAACCGTTAACGCGGAACACCGCAACGGCCTGGCGCAACTGCTCGGCCTGCTCTTCAAGCGCTGCGGAAGCCGCAGCGGACTCCTGCACCAGCGAGGCGTTCTGCTGGGTTACGCTGTCCATTTGTGACACCGCGAGGCTGACCTGCTCAATCCCTTTACTCTGTTCATCCGAAGCGGAGGCGATCTCCCCCATAATATCGGTGACGCGGGTAACGGCATTGACGATCTCTTTCATGGTATCGCCCGCTTCAGCCACCAGCGTAGTGCCAGAGTTGACGCGATTGACGGAGTTTTCAATCAGGGTTTTGATCTCTTTCGCCGCCTGGGCGCTGCGGCTCGCCAGGGTACGGACTTCCCCTGCCACCACCGCAAAGCCGCGACCCTGCTCACCGGCGCGGGCGGCTTCCACCGCGGCGTTCAGCGCCAGGATATTGGTCTGGAAAGCAATGCCATCAATCACGCTGGTGATTTGCGCAATTTGCTGGGAGCTGCTGGAGATCTCGCTCATGGTGCGCACCACATCGCTCACCACCTGCCCCCCGCGCGCGGCGGTATCAGACGCATTTTTCGCCAGATGCGATGCCTGACGGGCGTTGTCGGTGTTCTGTTTCACCGTGGCAGTCAACTGCTCCATACTGGCTGCTGTTTCTTCCAGGGAGGCCGCCTGCTGCTCGGTACGGGAAGAGAGATCGTTGTTGCCGGTGGAAATTTCACTCGCCCCGGTGTAAATCGAATCCGAGCTGTTGCGCACCGAACTGACGGTATGCACCAGCGAAACCTGCATCTCGTGCAAACCTGCCGCCAGTTGGCTCATCTCATTACGCCCCTGGGCCGAAATGCTCTGGGTTAAGTCGCCCCCGGCAATGGCGCGAATATGCCCCATCACGCTGTGCAGCGGCTTAAGCAGCAGATGTTGCAGACCAAGCCAGATGACCACCATAACCGCAATCACCGCCAGCAAAATCACCCCCAGCGTCCACTGCATGCTGGTAAAGCTGTTCTGGTTTTGCTGGGCCGCAGCCTGCAGGAAGGTGTTGTTCTCGGTGCGCCATTTAGCAAAGCTGGCATCCATATCGTCCTGCGCCTGCTGCGCATCCAGATTGCCATAGGCTTCGTAATTATTTGCCCGCAGGAAGGTCACCGACTGCTGGAGGACATCGTGCATTTTGCCGATATTTTGCGAAACTTCATCGGCCAGAGCTGCATTCTGCCCCGCCACGCGTGGTGTGCTTTTGTAGTTGTTGAAATAGCCTTCGGCCTTGCCCAGAGAGTCAGAAGCCGCGGTCAGAAGTTTATCGATACTGGCAAGTGAAGCCGGATCGCGTTGATTTTTCAAAAAACGAATGGCTACACGGGTCACGGTGACGCGTGTTTTGATCAGCGTGTTGACGCTGTCGCTAAGGTTTTCCTGCTGGGCGCTAAGAACACCGGTGTTCTGGAAATTCACTCTGTCATTGTTGACCGCAGAGTAGAAAAGCCCACCGGTGACCAGTTGAAGAAGACAAAAAACCGACAGTGCGATAATGATGCCGGTGATAACGCGTATATTTTTGAGCATATCCATGATCCGAGGGGTAGCGAGATTGCTCAATATTTATCGACATAGAAAAAATTAACTTTATGATAACTTTTTCGCTAAAAGCCACTTTCGCGGATACCCACAACCGCAATACGTCGCCACAGGCGGCTGAACAGCGATTCCGGTTTGCCTTTGACCACCACCACCCCGCGCAGGGGCTGCATTGGGGGCTTTTGCCCATCGCTCAGAGTAATATCGACGCCGTACCAGCCCTGAATCGGACGCGGGCGTTTTTCTGCGTCCCTGCGCACCGCCACCGGGCCGCCGTGATCGGAGGTCAGCGCTTCTCGTTCAATAAAGGGCGAGGCGGTCGGATCCACCCCCTGTAGCTGCACCTCCAGCGCTTCACGTCCGGGATCGTCGGTAATAAAGCGCCCGCTTTCACCGGCCACAACCCTCCCGAGATTGCCCTCTTCCAGATAACCGCGCAGGCGTCCTTCGCCCGTATTCACCACCCGCACCAGAGGTTGATCGACGGTCAGCCAGCGCCCCGCGACCAGGTTACGCTCCAGATCGCGTACCACGCCGCTGGCAGGAGCGCGAATTTCCAGACGATTACGCTGGGCGGTCAGACCGCGATGTTCCGCCAGCGACTCGGCAAGCTGTTGCTCGAGGATCAGCGAGTCTGCCACCGTGTCCCGCAGGGCCGCCTGACGGCGCAATTGCAGCTGTAAAATAGCGATTTTCTGGCGGGCAATCGCCAGCCGGGCATTGAGATCCGGCGCATCAAGGGTAAGCAGCAACTGCCCGGCCTGTACCCGTTCGCCGTCGCGCACGTTGAGCGTCACCAGTTGGGCGGCAACCGGAGCATACAGCGTACTGACCCGCCCGGCTTCGAGTTGCGCCGGGATTTCAATCTGCCGACGCAGGGGCACAAACAGCACCAGCAGGATAAGCACCAGCCCCAGCGCGCTGCGTAAGACTTTACCTCTGCGGGCGCGCAGACGGTGCTGCCACCAGTGCTGTGCTTCACGCACCATCGGCAGGGCGATAAACCAGCTCACTTCAACCGCCATCAAAAAGATACCCAACAGTTTGAAAAAATAGTGGTAGACCGCAAGCGCGATACCCAGAAACAGAAAGAAACGCCACAGCCAGGAGGCATAGCCCCACAGCAGCAGACGACGCTGCATCCGTGGCGACCAGCGCTGAGGCGGCGGTTCATCGTAGCCGAACAAGGCTTCGCGAAGACGCCAGCGACATAGCGCAAAGGCCCGGCCCTGCAGGTTGTCCACCTGCCACCAGTCGCTGAGAATAAAATAACCATCAAAGCGCATCAGCGGATTGAGGTTGACCGCAAGCGTCGTCAGCCAACTGGCGCTGGAGAGCAAAAATGCCGCAGTGCGCAGCGGCCCTTCCGGCAGCAGCGACCAGGCCAGCAGCGCCACAATCGCCAGGATTAGTTCCGCCAGCATTCCGCCGGAACCAATTAACAGGCGTCCAGTCCGGGAACGAACCCGCCAGGCATCGCTTACATCGGTGTAAAACATCGGGAACATCACCACAAAGGCAACGCCCATGCTCTGCACCCGGCAGCCCATCCGCTTTGCCATCCAGGCATGCCCCAGTTCATGGGTGAACTTGGCGAACACCATGGTTACGCCAAACGCCGCCGCCCCCTCAAGGCTGAACAGCCAGGAGAAAGAGTCCCGGTAACGCGGCCAGTCGCGACTGAGCAGATACAGCCCGGCCAGCAGCATCAGCGGCAGCACAATACGCAGCAGCCAGCCGCCATGGCGGGCAAGCACCGGCCAGCTCTTATTTAAAAAGGGATCCGGACGCCAGAGAGGAATGCGGAAAAACAGGTACTGGTGCAGCAGTTGCGTCAGTACGCCTTTACGCCGCGCACCGGCTTTCAGGCCATAGCTGGCGCGCTGTTCTTCATCATTGCCGACAATCAAATCGTTGGCGCGCAAAAAGCGCAGCAGGCCCTGGAGTTCATCGTTACCCAGCGGGATGCCGGTCTCCCGGTTGGCCGCCGCCAGCACCTGCTCTTCTTCCCCGAGCGACCAGTGACGAAGCAGGCGAATGGCGCTGCCGCTCAGTTTGAAATAGCGCCCGGCCAGCACATCCACCAGCGTCCACTGGGGTGCGCCGTCCAGCGCGTCCGGGGCGGGGCTGAGCTGCAAATCTTCACGGAGTGCGGGAAGTACGGCCATCAGATCCCCACCGCTTTACGCAGCGCAGCCAGCGGTTTTCGCAGCAAATAAAGCGCCAGAGGCACCCGTTCGCCGTAGATCTTTGCCGTACCGCGCAGCCCAATACGCGGCGCGTTGTCGGCAAAGCGCGCATCCAGTCGCCAGGCCAGGCTACCCTGGGGAGTCAGGGCCGATTCATAGGCGATACGTTCAAGACGGGCGTCGTGACGTTGTAACGGATCGCTGTCGAGGAACAGCGCCACGTCGGCCTTATCCGGGAAGTTAATCGCATCGCCGACGTCGAGTTCAATTTTCAGCTCCGCCTGCTGCGGGTCGGCCAGTTCCATCAGGCGCACCCCGGTACTGACGGGTTTTCCTCGCAGCTGATCGGCATCGGCAAAGACGGCGATACCGTCGCGCCCTGCCCGCACTTCACTGCGCGTAAGCAGGTCCTGCGACCAGGCCAGTTCCGCCCGTTTCTGTTCGACCTGGGCGGCCAGCAGATCCAGTTTGGCTTTCGATTCCGCATCGCCAAACGCCCGCTGTGCGCTGGTGCGCAGTTCCGCTTCCGCCACGCCCAGGGCGCGTTCCGCCACCTCGGTCTGCGCTTTGAGCACCGTGTTATCAAAGCGCAGCAGCAGATCGCCTTTGTGTACCGGCTGATTAGGCCGCACATTGAGCTGGGCTATTACGCCGTCCAGCGGCGCGGTAACCACCAGCCCGCCCAGAGGGACGACTTCTGCCGGGGCCAGCACCGACTGCCTGACCGGGATCAGCAGTATCGCCAGCAGCGCCACGGCGGCAATGATAAGTTTGCTTTTCCTGCGCCCGCTACGCCAGGGTCTGCGCGGGGCGAGCGCCTGCCAGGCATGGGCCCAGTTTTCCGCCAGCGGCACGGCGAGCAACAGTTCGCTCTCCTGCCAGGGGGCGTCACGGGCAATCCATAAGCCGCCGAACACCTCATCTTTGCGGTTTTTCAACGGCAGCCAGACCGCCTGCGCGGCGCTGAGGCTTTGCCACGCCTGACGGGTGTCATCGTCAAGCAAGCTGGCGTCCACCATTGTGGCCTGCGCCACTTTGTCTTTGGCCGCCAGTTGCCGGACGGCGCGTTCGGTAAAGGCGACAAAAGGCGCGTGGGGATCGATAACCGAGACGCCGGTCAGCGCCTGTACCCGTCCGTTGATCAGTAGGGCCGCATGGCGAAAACCAAACAGGCTCTGGCTGTCATTAACCATCGACCAGCCCAGTTTCTCGCTGGTTTCGGCCTGACGCGCCAGACGTTCGAGCTGCAATAAACGGGCGAACACCTGCTCAGGGCCGGTGGCTGTCGCTGTCTTCACTGCGACTCCGTAAAGCGGGCGCTGCCGCTCATCCCGGCAATCAGTCCGCTCGCCGGACCCGTAACCTTGCCGATCAGGGTGATAGTCTGGCTGCTTTCATCAATCCGCGCCCCGGTACGCAGCAGTTCCGCCTGCAAAGGCACGCCGGTCTCATCAGGCACAAAGGTGAAAGTCTGTTTGGCTTTCAGGCTGGAGAGCCAGCGCGACGGCGCCAGCAGGTAAATCTCAAGATGGCTGTTATCGACCACCTCCAGCAGCGGCATCCCCTGGCCGAGAAATTCTGACACCTGCGCCTTGCGGGTCACCACCTGACCGTCAAAGGGCGCCAGCACCCGGCAACGGGTGGTCTGGATCTGGTAAACCTGACTTTCTGCCGCCGACTGCGCCAGTTTAGCCTCCGACAGCCCGACTGCCGTGCGGCCGACGGACTTCATCTCCGCCAGCTGTCGGTTCTGATTCAGCTCCTGCTGCGCGGCCCGCATGGCGGCCTGAGACGCCGCAAGCTGCGCCTGGTAAGCCGAGCAGTCAAAGCGCACCAGCAGATCGCCTTTTTTGAAACGATCGCCCTCGCGATATGGCATCTCGACAATGCGCGCATTCAGTTCGCTGGACAGGGTTGCCTGATCCACCGCCCGCAGTACCCCGCGCGCATCACGACCTTTCTCTTCGGACGCCTGCGCAGGGGCCGCAGGCGGATCGAGCTGCAGTTCGCCCTCCGCCTGTTGCCCGGTGGCCGCAAATGTATACAGCGGTGTTGCCAGCAATAAAGCCAGCAACCCTGTTAACCTTTGACGTTTCACTTGGTGTTCTCTGTCGTTGTGTCAGTCACGGCACCGCTTTCCCAGTGTTTTTCCGTCTGCGCCAGGGCGCGCTCAACGGACGGGATATCGCTCACCTGTTGGGATGGCGGCAGCGGGTCTAGACCGGCGGTGATAAAGATTTGTCCCCATGAGTTACGCAGTTCAGCATAGGCCAAATCATTGCGCAATGAGGTATTTACCGCATTCAGTTCGCCCTGAATCAACTGGAGTTCACCGATGCTGCCCGCTTTATAACGGTTGTTAAGCTGTTCGAGGATCGCCGCATCCAGCTTTTGCAGCTCTTTACCGGTACGGTACTGACGCTGGGCTTCGTTGAAGTTGGCGCGGGCCACATACAGTTGCGCCAGCACGGCCATCGACATTGCCTGACGGCGCGCCTCGGCAACCGTTTCTCCTGCCTGTGCAACCTTATACGCCGCCGGGCCGGAGAAGAGGTTAAACAGGTTCCAGGTCACTTTTACCCCGGCATCAATCCAGCTCTGGTTAACCAAAAATGAGTTGCTGTCTTAGTTGCCGCCCGCCGAGAACTCCACGCCTGGCAGCATGCGCAGGATTGATTTGCGGGTTTCCGCCGCACTGATCCGCGTCTGGTAATCTTCTTCACGCAGCTCCGGGCGGTTAACCAGGGCGGCGTTCTCAAGGGTGCTGAACGGCACATTGAGAGTCGGTTCAGTCAGTTGGTTTTCATTCGGCAATGCCAGCGTGTACCGGGTTTCCAGCGGCAGGTTCATCAGGGTTGCCAGCTCGGTTTTCGCCAGTGACAAGGCACGGCGCTGTTCTTCCAGTTGACGGGAAGCATCAAGCAGCGCGCGCTGGTAGCTGTAAGCTTCCACCAGGTCGCCCACCTTCTCGGTGGTCATCTTCTCGCTGTTTTCCCGCGCCATATTAACGCGTTCGATCAGCGCATCAATGCGCGCCAGCAGACGTTCTGCGGCCACTGCACGCCAGTAAGCAGACTGCACGTCCTGGACGATGGTGTGGACCACTTTGCGGCGACGCTCTTCGGCGATCCAGCGTTTGTCCGACTGCTGGTGCGCGCTGACGTAGCTCACGCCAAAGTCGAGGATGTTCCAGACCATGGTCAGATCCCCTACGCGACGGGTTTTATCCTGCGAGGTGGAAGGTTCCAGCGACTGGTTGCCGGACTGAATACTGCGGCTGCTCGAGGCGCTGTAGTTGTCGCGGGTCACATAACCGGCATCGGCGGCCAGTTTTGGCAACATATCAAAGCGCGCCAGCGAGACCTGGTTCTCCGCCAGCGCCATTTCCATCACCTTCAGGCGCGCTTCAAGGTTGTACTTCAGCGCCCTGGCAGTGGCTTCCTGCAGGGTGATCGGGCCTTTAACCGGCTCCTGCTGGCTGAACATCGCCTTGATATCCGCCTGCGCGCGTTGCTGGCTGGCGGCCCGATCGACAGGTTTCGTCGATACCGCACAGCCGCTTACTTCCAGCGCAATCATGGTCAGTCCAAAAAACTTTAAGCATCGTTGCATAGTGTGTGTTTACCTTGTCCTTACCTGCCGTTTACGCTGACGGCCTGATGTTTTGTAATGCCCCTTCGAGGGACGCTATCTGTTCTTCTTGTGAATCATTAAGTTGCTTAAGTTGCATACTGAACACCGGTGCGCCAAACACCGATGACGGCGCATTGTTCGGCGCAATACTGTCTGGCATGACGTGCTGCCAGCTGTCGCCGGTGAAGATTTGCAGTTCGCTATTGCCTGGCATTCCGGTTCCACCGAAGACGCCAGTGACGGTGGTATGTCCGACAGGCGGCTGGGTGATATCGACCACCTCTGTACGGCTGATATTCGGCGCATACAGGGTGACAGCATTGTTCGCGAAGGCCTGTGCCAGCGCTGAGATCTCAGGCGTCACGTCACGCAGCGCACCCGCAGGCGGCGCCTCAGAAACGCCCGGCAACGTCACCCCTGCGACCGGTATACTGAGCAGTGTCAGTTGGCTGCGATCGCCCGTGCGCTCGTCCATCATCCCCGGCAGGGGGCGGCCGCCGGTCATGCGGAACTGCGGGTCGCCATCGTTCTGGTTCCCGGCCAGCACATGGAGCGTAAAATCACTGCTCGCACTGGCGCCGGCGCTGTCGGTGGCGATGACCCGAATAAGCAAGTCTGCGGCTCTGACGCCCGCAGAGTTACCGCTCAGGGTGCCGGTTGCCGGGTCAAAGCGCAGCCAGCCCGGCAGCGCTCGGCCATCGGCAAGCGTGGCGCTAAGGGTCAGGCTGTCGCTGGCGTCCACATCGCTGAAGGTCGTTGCCGGAATTGCAATACTTACGGCATCGCCGGCCGTGACGGTGATATCGCTCAGGTTATTGGCCGTCAGCGCATCATTGGTATTGGTGACCGTCAGGGTGAAGTCGGCGGCGACCTGCACATTATGCTGATCGGTCGCCGTTACCCGCAGGCTAAAGCTACCCACCAGCGCATTGTCCGGCGTACCGGAGAAAGTGCGGGTGGCGGCATCAAAGGTTATCCACGCAGGCAGCGGTGAACCATCGGCAAGGGTGGCGCGGTAGGTCAGACTGTCGCCTCTGTCGCTGTCGCTAAAGGCGTTCGCCGGAATGGTGAAGCTCAGAGTGCTGTCTTCAGCTACCGTCTGCGCGCTGATGCCGCTGCTGGTCGGGGCATGGTTTTGATAGACCTCACCGGCGATCCCGCCATCAATGGCGTTCCCCGCCGTATCGCGAATCCCGCTATTTTGGCTATTGAGCACCAGTTGCGCGGAACCGGCACCCGTCACGCCGCTGACCTCAATCAGATAGCGCCCGGGGCTAATGGCGGTAATGGAGGCGATGCGGGCCTGCATATCGCCGGTGGTCACCAGGCTGAAATCACTGATGTCCACCCCGCTGACTGCCTCAGACAGATCCAGTTGCCAGGTCAGGGTCTGCGCCGAGTCTGGCGCCAGCAGCGTCAGCCCGGTTGCCTGCGGCAACGCGCTGTCGATAGCGTAACTGTTGGAGGCAGTTGTCCCCGTTCCACTGTTGCCCGCCTGATCCTGTACGCCGCTGTTGTTCAGGGTGATCAGGTTGCCGGTACGGGTAATGTTTGCCTCAGGGGTAAAGGTTGCCGTCCAGGTAATACCGCCGTCGCTGGAGGTTACCTGGCTTAGTGTGCCTCCCTCGACCTGCAGATCCGCATTGCTAAAGCCGTTTACCGCTTCAGAGAAGGTAATGGTGACCTGAGTGGTTTCCCCTGCTGTCAGTGCAGTGTCAGCGATGACAATAGTGGCCGTCGGGCGCAGGGTGTCGATAGCGACGTTGTTGGAAACGGTGATGCCCGAGCCGCTGTTACCGTCGGCATTGGCGACCCCTCTATTGTCCAGGGTAATAACACTGGTGGCATCGCTGACGCCCGCCGTCGGCGTATAGGTTGCCGTCCAGGTGATACCGCCATCCTGGGAAGTCACGGTACTGAGCGTACCGTTCTCCACGGTCAAATCGGCGTTTGTAAATCCGATCACCGCTTCCGAGAAGGTGATGGTTACAAGCGAAGTCTCACCGATAGCCAGGGCCGAGTCAGCCACCACAACGGTCGCCACCGGGCGCTGGGTATTCATGGAATAATTCAGCGAGTTGGTGTTACCAAACCCGGCGTTACCGGCCCTGTCCGTAACCCCCGAATTATCCAGGGTTATCAGATTCAGCGGGCTGCGCACACCGCTGTTCGGCGTAAAGGTCGCCGTCCAGGTCACACCGCCGTCCTGGGAAGTCACTGCACTGAGCGTGCCGTTCCCCACGGTCAAATCCTCGTTGCTAAACCCGGTTACCGGCTCTGAGAAGGTGATGGTCACAAGCGAGGTCTCACCCGCCGTCAGTGCCGTGTCAGCCATCGAAACGGTAGCGGTTGGGCGCTGAGAATCTATCGCATAGCTGTTCGAAATACTCAGCCCGGTTCCGGCATTACCGTACAGATCGTTGACCCCGGCGTTATTGAGATAAACGGTGTTAGACGCCGAGTCGACGTTATCGTTCGCCGTTAAGGTCACAGTCCAGGTGATGCCGCCATCGCTGCTCATCAGATTGCTCAGCGTGCCGTTCGGCGCAAGCAAATCAGCGGTGGTAAAGTTCGTTACCGCTTCAGAGAAGGTGATGGTGACCAGGGTGGTTTCCCCTGCCGCCAGCGTACTATCGGCCACCACAATGGTCGCCGTCGGGCGCAGAGTGTCGATAGCGACATTGTTGGAGACGGTAATGCCCGAGCCGCTGTTGCCGTCGGCATTAGCGACCCCGCTATTGTCCAGGGTAATAACACTGGTGGCATCGCTGACGCCCGCCGTCGGCGTATAGGTTGCCGTCCAGGTGATACCGCCATCCTGAGAGGTCACAGTACTGAGCGAGCCGTTCTCCACGGTCAAATCAGCGTTTGTAAATCCGATCACCGCTTCCGAGAAGGTGATGGTTACAAGCGAGTTTTCGCCGATAGCCAGCGCCGAGTCAGCCACCACAACACTCGCCACCGGGCGCTGGGTATTAATGGAATAATTCAGCGAGTTGGTGTTACCAAACCCGGCGTTACCGGCCCTGTCCGTAACCCCCGAGTAAGTATCCTCCGGCAGAGCCGGAGGCTTTAGGGTGAGCGCCTCAAAGGCGCCGACAAACCATGAGCCGCCCAA
>NZ_CBFFRJ010000071.1:0-26336 GCF_965644225.1 Phytobacter sp. V91
TGCGGGCATCGTGAAAAATCTATGGCAAAGAAAGCCTTATGTTCTCATAACTGACGATTAAATCGCACCTTCCCTTGGCTATCATATGTGGACGTTTATTGATAACTGGTCATGGTGTAATGCCTATAAAAATCGCTACGGCTTTGTTCAGTTAGATTTAGAAACCCAACAACGTACCATTAAGAAAAGTGGTGAGTGGTTTACCCGCACCGCTGGCAATAATGGTTTTGATGAAGAGTAAAAGATTATGGTCGCATTAGAAGAAGCGGTAATGGAAATTATCGTTAACGCCGGTCAGTCCCGCAGCCTGTGCTTTGAAGCGCTCCGCGAGGCCCGACTGGGTAACTTTACGGAAGCCAAAAATCTGCTGCGCGAAGCCGACGGTTATTCCCGTCAGGCACATCAGATGCAGACCAAATTAATTGAACAGGATGCCGGAGAAGGCCGCCAGCCTATGACATTAATTATGGTACATGCGCAGGATCACTTAATGACGTCATTACTTGCGCGTGAATTATCGGAGGAGATTATTCATCTTTATCAGCGTTAATAGTGGAGAAGTGATTACGGTAAATTAGTTTAATCTGTACCCAAATTAAAAATAACAAAATCAGCTTGTTTTGATAAAGGCATGTTGTTCTGTCACATCAGGACAGGATGGTTATTGTCTGAAAACAACAAACTTACTGAGATAATTATGAAATTAAATAATAAACTTCCAGTGGCACTGGCAGTTGCAGCAGCCCTTTGCTCTGGTTCGGTGATAGCACAAGAATTTACTCAGGAACAAATTGACGCCATCGTCGCAAAAGCGGTGGATAAAGCCCTGGCGGAGCGCCAGGCCAAAATGGATGCCGCCATTAACAAGAAAGCGGATGTCATTACTGAGCCGCAAAGCACCGCGCAAACGCCGGATCTGGCGATCCCCTACGGCGTGAAGTTTAGCGGCTACGCCCGCTACGGTGCCCATTTCCAGGGCGCTGACCAGAAATACGTCGGCGTCGACGGCTCCTATAACGGCTCCTCTGCTATTGGTCGTCTGGGTAACGAAGGTAACGGCGGCGAATTCCAGCTCTCTAAAGCGTTTAAAAGTTCACATGGCGCAATCTGGGACGTCAACGTGATGTTTGACCACTGGGGCGATGAAGTTAACCTGAAAAAAGCCTATGCGGGCGTCACCAACCTGCTGGAATCCAATCCGAACGCCTATTTCTGGGCGGGTCGTGACTTCCACCAGCGTCCGCAACAGGGCATCAACGACTACTTCTGGATGACCCATGACGGCCAGGGCGCCGGGGTGAAAAACTTCGATATCGGCGGCGTACAGTTTGACGTGGCCACCGTGGCATCCGTGGCATCCTGTAACCCGGAAGTGGAAGACGATGGCGGCAACCCGTCGCGCATTACCTGTACCGGGGGCTCTAACGTCGGCGATAAAGGCAACTACGCGTTAACCTCAAAAATCCATGGTATGAAAGTCGGGCCATTGGATCTGGAGATTTACGCGAACTATGGCTTTGATTCAAAAGCGATTGAGAGTGACGATCGTCTGAAAGCCTGGCAGGGCGGCGTGGTGCTGAGCCATACCAACGACAGCGGCGTGAACAAAGTTATCGCCCGTTACTCCGACAACTCCGATAACAGCGTTTATAACAAAACGGACGATCTGAACACGATTTATGCCAGCTTCGAAGGGCTGCACAAGTTTAGTCGCCAGATGCAGGTGGAATACCTGCTCGCCTTCCACGATTACGACAACAGTGCGGATAAGTCCGACAATCGTAAGAACTACAACGCCATCGTGCGCCCGATGTACTGGTGGAACGATGTTCATTCAACCTGGCTCGAACTGGGCTGGCAGAAAGTGGCCTACGAGAAAGGCGGTGATAACGACGGCTGGAAAGCAACCCTGTCGCAGAACATCTCCATCGACATGGGACCGGAGTTCCGCCCAATGCTCCGCTTCTACGTGACCGGCGGCGAAGTGGACAACAAACACACCGCACGGGTTAACGGCACCGAGGATACCACCCTGGATTCGTTCAACGTCGGCGCAATGTGGGAAGCCTGGTTCTAAGTGTAAATTTCCGCGGTAGCACGGACGCTGCCTGCGGAAACCAATTTGCTTATGCTATGATGCGCGGCTTAATAATAAGCAATCAGCATGGCAGGAATGGAGAATGGGTTCCACGAAAAAAGGGATGCTTTACGTACTGGCGGCCGCCATATTATGGGGGAGTTCAGGCGTATGCGCGCAGTACATCATGGAGAGAAGTCATATCGATGCCCCGTGGCTAACCATGGTACGTCTGTTGTCGGGTGGCGCGGTACTGCTCATCCTCTCGTTTTTTAACGGTGATAAAATTTTCTCGGTCCTGAAAAACCGTAAAGACACCCTGAGCCTGTTGTTTTTCTCGCTGTTTGGCGCACTGATCGTACAGCTGACTTTCCTGGTCACTATCGAAAAATCCAATGCGGCAACCGCCACCGTGCTGCAATTTCTGTCGCCGACCATTATCGTGATGTGGTTTGCGCTGGCGCGCAAAACAAAGCCTAGCCTGCCGGTGACCGCCGCCATTGCCACCTCACTGCTCGGCACTTTCCTGCTGGTGACCCACGGTAATCCAACTTCGTTGTCGGTCTCCACGGAAGCCTTGATTTGGGGCATTGCCTCGGCCTTTTCCGCGGCACTTTACACCACTTATCCCTCAGCGCTGATTGCCCGTTACGGTACGCTGCCCGTCGTCGGATGGAGTATGTTTCTGGCAGGTCTGATGCTGACGCCGTTTTATGCCGGGAAGGGGAATGATTTTGTTATCGACGGCAACCTGATAATGGCGTTCCTCTATCTGGTGATGATTGGCACCGCGCTAACCTTTAGTCTGTATCTGAAAGGCGCCCAGATGATCGGCGGATCACGCGCCAGCATTCTGAGCTGCGCAGAACCCCTGAGCAGCGCTCTGCTGTCGGTTGCCCTGCTGGGCATCGCCTTCACCCTGCCAGACTGGCTGGGCACATTGCTGATTGTCTCCTCGGTGCTGTTGATTTCACTCGATTCTAAAAAACGCGTTCAGGTTACAGCCTGAGGGATCCCACAACAAAATACGAGCGCGGACGGTTCCCTCACCCTCGAGGGTGAGGGGGAACATGCGGCTCTGATGGTCGGTCACTTCACCTTCACTTTACTCGCCACCAGCAGCGCGGTGAGCAACATGAGTCCGCCCGCCAGCACCAGCGGTGACAGAAGACCAAGATTATCGAGCGCATAACCACCAACAGCCGCGCCGCAGGTATTGGCAAGCTGAATAACGGCCACCTGAATCGACCCGGCTTTTTCTGCCTGATCGGCAAGGGAGCGGGTGATCCAGGTTGACCAGCCCACCGGAACCAACGCAAAGGCCAGCCCCCAGATAATCGCAATTCCTGCCGCCACAACCTTATCGCTCCCCCACAAAATCAGGATCAGAGCACTGATTGCCAGCACCAGAGGGGCACCGGCCAGCGCCAGTTTGACCGAGCGTTTTAAGATATGCGATGAGAATGAGGTGCCGACAAAGCTGGCAATACCGAAACTCAGCAGCACCAGCGTCAGACCATCAACATCAAAACCGGCCATATTCATATAGACCGGGCGAATATAGGTGAAGAAGGAGAACTGCCCGGCGAAGGCCATAAAGATGGCGATCATCCCTGCCAGCACGCCAGGGCGTTTAAGCAGACCGAACATATTCTGATGATGTTCCGTTTGCCCCGGCATCGACGGCAGCGCCTTCCACACCCAGCCAATACACAAAATCCCCATCAGCGCCGCCCCGTTAAAGACATGACGCCAGCCGATAATGCCGCCGAGGAAACTGCCCAATGGGGCGGCAATCACCAGTGCGATGGAAACAGCGCCAAAAATAACTGACAGCGCTTTCGGGATAGTACGCGCGGGGACCAGACGCAGGGTCAACGAAGCGGACATTGCCCAAAAGCCGCCCAGCGCCAGCCCCAGAAGGGCGCGCCCAAGCAGCAACAGCGAAAAGTTACTGGCGAATGAGACCAGCAGGCAGGAGAGGGTCAGCAACACCGAAAATGCTATCACCACATAACGGCGATCGGTTTTACCAATGATATTGGTGATAAACAGGCTGGCAAACATGGCGACAAACGCTGTGACGGTTACCGACTGCCCGGCAACGCCTTCAGAAATACCCAGCTCCTGCGCCATCGGCGTCAGCAGGCTGACTGGTAAAAATTCGACGGTAATCAGACACGCCACACAAAAGGCCACGGCAAAAACCGCCGACCAGTTGGGCCGGGTGACGCTGTTATAAATAGGCTGCGCGCCCGGTGTCTCAATCATTTTTGTTACCTGCCATGGTTTTTGCGTGAAAGTCGCGCAGTGTAACAAAAAAATATGTGATTTATTTAACAGTTTGGCAACTTTTTTGCACTGCGCCTGCGGGGGAGTCAGTGCAGCCAGTGCACGCCTTCTTCGGGGATAAACAGCGTGTTATAACGCATCTGAAAAGCGTTAAGTTCAGCGGCATCCGGTTCCAGTTCGCGCAGAAATCCCAGCGCCAGACGAATCTGTGCATCGGTAATGGGCGTGGCCAGGCGCGCTTTTTGTAAGATCCGGTGCCAGTATTGCAGGTTGCGCTCACTCCCATCCACAATAAACACTTCCCAGATAAACAGTACCTGAGCCGCATTTTGCAGATGCGCTTCATCCGGGCGCGCTAAGTAGTTGATAAACTCGTTACCTGCCGTTTTTCCCATCTGATCAATCATGGTTTCCACCGGTACCGGCGTTATCGACAATCGCTCACTGAGACGGCGTACAGCCCTGCGCGGTTCAGAGGTTAATACTCTGAATCCAATGATAAAAACGGCAACCAGCGTCGCAAGTGTCAACCAGATCATGAAAACTCCCATCACATCTCAGGAGGCACATCATAAAAGCAAATCTGCCCAAAAGGACAGTCCTGGTATCAGGTTACTGATTTTATTGCCGCAAGGGATCACGCTGATGGCTGATTTTACTGCACACCAGCAGCTAAAAAACCCGGCCAGGCCGGGCGAAATCCAATGCTTTTGCGAGGTTACTCGAAGAATACCGCCAGTTTGTTAAACATACCCGGCGAGGACTGGTTGCGTACCACCTGCACCACATCCTCCAGCTTTTCAATCTGGCTAATCATCTGTTGCAGACGTTGGTCGTCATTGACCAGCAGCCAGATACGGCTCTGCTCGCTCTCTTTGATTGGCAGGCAGAGAATACCTTCGACGTTGAACGCACGACGGGCAAACAGGCCGCAAACGTGGGTCATGACACCCGGGTGGTTGCGTACGGTGAGTTCAAGAATAACGTTGTCAGAAGTTGTCTGTTGCATGGTTTACTCTCCCACCATCTCTGTATTGGCCGCACCTGGCGGCACCATCGGGTACACTTTTTCGTTAGCGTCGATACGCACATGGATCAGCGCCGGACCAGGACGTGAAATCATGGCCTGCAATGCCGCCTGCGGATCGGCTTGCGCATTCAGGTCGCAACTTTGCAGGCCAAAACCGGCGGCAATTTGCATAAAGTTGATCGTCCCCGGATAAGTTGCCGAAAAGACACCCTGCTGGTAGAACAGGCTCTGCTGTTGATGAACCAGCCCCAGGGCTTCGTTGTTCAACAGGATGATTTTCACATCCAGATTGTTTTCAGCAGCGGTGGCCATTTCCTGAATATTCATCATCAGGCTACCGTCGCCAGTGAAGCAGATCACTTTACGCGTCGGGTTAGCCAGCGCCGCGCCAATTGCCGCAGGCAGGCCAAAGCCCATGGTGCCCAGACCACCGGAAGTCAGCCACTGGCGTGGACGGTTAAGCGGATAGGCCTGCGCGGTCCACATCTGGTGCTGGCCGACGTCGGTTGTGACAATCGCTTCATCATCAACACAGGCGGCAACGGCATTAATCAACCCGTAGTGGCTCAGCGGATCGCAAGCCTGAGGAATGGCTGACGGGAATTCCTGTTGCAGCTGGCTGACGGTATCGCGCCACGCTTCGCGCGACTGCGCGTCAATCTGTGGCAACAGCTGAGCCACTACCTCACCCACATCGCCCTGAATAGCGATATGCGGTTGCTTGATTTTACCGAACTCAGCGCGGTCGATATCCACATGAATAATCTTGGCATTCGGGCAGAACTGCTCGGTTTTGCCAATCGCCCGGTCATCAAAACGCGCCCCCATAACAATCAACAAATCAGACTCTTGCAGAATAAAGTTGGTGCTGCGGGCGCCGTGCATACCCAGCATCCCCAGTGACAACGGGTGCGCTTTTGGCATGATACCCAGCGCCATCAACGTCATCGTCGTTGGCAGGTTGGCTTTTTCAGCCAGCGCACGCACGGCTTGCGGGGAGTTGATAACGCCGCCGCCGAGGTACAGTACCGGGCGCTTTGCCGCGTTAATCATCGCCGCCGCATCCTGAATGCTTTGCGGGTCAAATTCTGGGGCAGGCGCTTTCTCACCTGGCTCTGGCAGTTCGCTCAGTTCAATGGTCGCGGTCTGCACATCTTTAGGAATATCTATCCACACCGGGCCTGGACGGCCGGATTGCGCAATGCGAAACGCGTCACTGACTACCTGCGGCAACTCGCGGATGTCGCGTACCAGATAGTTGTGTTTGGTGATGGGGATAGAAATACCGTAAGTGTCCACTTCCTGGAAAGCATCGGTCCCAATCATTGAGGCGGGTACCTGACCCGTAATACAAATCAGCGGAATAGAGTCGAGACGTGCATCGGCGATGGCGGTAACCAGGTTGGTGGCGCCGGGGCCGCTACAGGCAATGCAGACGCCCGGTTTGCCCTGGGTTCGCGCCATGCCCTGAGCGATAAATCCTGCGCCCTGCTCGTGACGAGCCAGGACATGGCGGATTTGCGTGCTCTGACTTAACGCATCATATAAAGGGAGAACCGTACCGCCAGGGATCCCCGCAACGGTGGTAATCCCCTGACGTTCCAGTAAATGAACGATCAGCTGCGCGCCGGTATAGCGTGTTGTTGATGTTGTGCCCGAACTTGCCATGCTCCAGTCCTTTTCTTCTGAGCCGACTTTCCGGGCGGTTAAAACTAAAAACCCCGCCCGGTTTGCGCCGGCGGGGTTTTGGAATCGTGTGTTGTTCCAGTCCCTACGGCGCGTTGCCGACGACCACCACCACACGCACGACGACCACCGCGGCGTTGTGCGCGGTTTTTAGTAGGTTCATCGTCATAATGGAAGCGTTCATTTAGGAACTCGTGTCTGAAATTATTAACAGGATTTATACAACCACAGGAAACCTTTTTGAACAACCGGTTTTTATGGCTCAGAGAAAAACTGCGTTATCGATCACATTAACCCGCCCGTGCCCGTCACCGGTTCACCACTGGTTTTTCGCGCCCACCACGTGTTACATTTTTATGACGCACACCTTATACCCTTCATTATGACCATCACCGTTTTTTGTATTTTGCTGTTCGCCGCGCTGCTGCATGCAAGCTGGAATGCCATTGTCAAAGCAGGGAGCGACAAGCTCTATTCCGCCATCAGCGTCAGCGGAACCGCAGCGGCGATGGCGCTGGTGATGTTGCCTTTCTCACCCCAACCCGCTCTTGCCAGCGTGCCATATTTAGCCGTCTCCTGTGCGTTGCAGGTGGTTTACACCGTGCTGGTCGCCAGAACCTATCAGGTGTCGGATATGAGCCAGACTTATCCGCTAATGCGCGGTATGGCACCGCTGTTGGTGGCGATGGTGAGCGTGATTTTTCTCGGCGATTCCCTCTCTTCGCTGGCGTGGGCGGGCATTGGGGTTATCTGCCTTTCTATTCTTGCTATGGCTTTTAACGTTCAGAGCCGCTCGCGGCAAGGGATCTGGCTGGCATTGCTCAACGCCTGTTTTATTGCTGGCTATACGCTGGTCGACGGTACCGGCGTGCGCCTGTCAGGCACCGCCCTGGGCTATACGCTCTGGACCTTCTTCCTGAACGGTTTTTGCCTGCTGCTCTGGGCAATGTTGATGCGCAGGCAGGAAGTGTCTCGCTATCTGTTAACCCACTGGAAAAAAGGCGTACCGGGCGGTATTGGCACCATGGGCTCCTACGGACTGGCGCTGTGGGCGATGACGCAAGCGCCGCTAGCGGTGGTCGCGGCGCTGCGCGAGACATCCATTCTGTTCGGGGCCTTTATTGCCTTCATCCTGCTCAAAGAAAAGGTCTCAGGTCTGCGCATTCTGGCCGCCATAGGCATTGCGCTGGGGGCGATGTTGCTGCGTCTGTCCTGATCGGGCTGGCAACAAATCTTGCCGGGTATCGTTTATAAAACCTGCCTGTCCTGCACGGCGCTTTATGGCCGTCCTTCTTGTCTTGTCACATTAAACTGGTAGATTCCTCTCGATTTTTCCGGTTACGGCAGAACTCTGTCCTTTAATATCCAAATTTTTCAATGCAATCCACGAATGAAAAGAGAACGTAACGTCAGTTTGCTGCTGATGCTGGTCCTGCTGGTGGCCGTCGGGCAGATGACGCAAACCATTTATATCCCGGCGATTGCCGGTATGGCGCAGGATCTGAACGTGCGCGAAGGCGCGGTACAGAGCGTGATGGCCGCTTATCTGCTCACCTATGGCGTATCCCAGCTGTTTTATGGCCCGCTGGCAGACCGCGCAGGTCGTCGTCCGGCCATTCTCTTTGGCATGAGTATCTTTATGCTGGCAACTCTGGCGGCGCTGTTTACCCATAGCCTGACGGTGTTGATTATCGCCAGCGCCTTGCAGGGAATGGGCACCGGCGTCGGCGGTGTGATGGCGCGCACTCTGCCGCGCGATCTCTACTCAGGTACGGAATTGCGCCATGCCAACAGCCTGCTGAATATGGGGATCCTGATAAGCCCCTTACTGGCACCCTTGATTGGCGGCCTGCTGACAACAGTGTGGAACTGGCGAGCCTGTTATCTGTTTTTATTGCTGCTCTGCGCGGGCGTTACCTGGAGCATGGCGCGCTGGATGCCGGAAACCCGCCCAGCCGGCACCCTGAACATGAGCTTAATGACGCGCTACAAAACCCTCTTCGGCAACGGCATGTTCAGCGGTTATTTGTTGATGCTGGTGGGCGGACTGGCTGGTATTGCCGTGTTTGAGGCCTGCTCCGGCGTGCTGATGGGGTCCGTACTGGGGCTATCAAGCATGGCGGTCAGCATTCTGTTTATTCTGCCGATCCCCGCCGCCTTTTTCGGCGCCTGGTATGCCGGGCGGCAGAATAAGCGTTTCGTCCCCCTGATGTGGCAGGCGGTGGTCTGCTGCCTGCAGGCCGGGCTGATGATGTGGCTCCCCGGCTGGTTCGGCGTCATCTATCTCTGGACGTTACTCCTGCCTGCGGCGCTTTTTTTCTTCGGCGCGGGGATGCTTTTCCCGCTGGCGACCAGCGGCGCGATGGAGCCGTTCCCCTTTCTTGCAGGTACGGCCGGTGCGCTGGTGGGTGGGATGCAAAACATGGGTTCTGGCGCGCTGGCATGGCTTTCAGCCCAACTGCCGCAAACCAGCCAGTTTAACCTCGGGATGCTGATGACGTTCGCAGGATTGTTGATTCTGTTGAGCTGGCTGCCGCTGGCGCTACGCCAGGGGCAGCATGAACAGACTGTTTAGTATTGCGATGACCCGGGGATGGCTCGGGCTTTTCGCATTCAGGCGCAATCATCCGTTTCAGTAGCGGTTCGGTCGTGGGACGCCAGTCCCCCTCTTCACCATCGTAAAACTGGGTATCACTGTTAATCGCATACGGAATTTGCGCTTTATTCAGCTCGCAAGCCATAAAGGTTGCGAAGGCCAGCTGCGATTCCGCAGATGCATTCTTAATCGTCTCACCCACCGACCAGCCGCCGACCCAACTGGCATGCCCGGTTTTTTGCTGCCAGCGTACCGCCGTATTAATACGCATGCGGATAGCGGCTTTTTCGGCTGCCGTCCCTGACGTCCACGGATACTTGCCGTTGTTCTTCAGCGGCCCCCAGGGAAAGATGTGCCACTCTGCTAACAGATAGTTTTGACTGTGCGGCGGCAGTTTCAGGCTGTTGAGCTCTTCCGGCGCGGCCCGCATTCGTGGGGCAACAAAAATCATCCGCTGCGTATCGATGTCATGCACCGTACGAACAATATTTTCGTACGTCCGGTTCAGCGTCGGCAGGTCACGGTTAAGTTTATCGGCAGGTTCATAGATCAGATCAAAACCAAGGCGGGGATGCTCACCGGCAAAATAACTGGCGAGCGTCGTCCACCACGCCACCAGCAGCGCTTCGTTTTTAACCCCAGGATCGGCTTTAAAGGCATCCGCCTGATAAGAAATAATGGGTATCAGCCCGTTTTGCTCGCACGCCTCCACCAGTTTGCGCAGATGGATAAGCCGGGCCTCGGTCAGAGAGTCCGCAACCCGGATCCGCACATGACGGATCCCTTTGGCGTAGAAGTCACGCGCAACCAGCGGGTCAAATTCCCGGATGCCGCGATCGGTTCGCGCCCAGTCCACGTCCATACCAGGCCCTAACTCACGGGCATAGCGCGCGGCGGTGAGCGGCGTATCAGCAGCCAGTGCCGGGGTTCCCGCCAGCAACAGAGCAACAGCTAACAGTGGTTTTAACACGATTGACCTTGCCAGAATCAGTGGTGATTACATGTATTTAGCATGCATTGTTGTTTGAGGTGTAGTAGCAAAACGTAATAATTCGCTGCTGCTTATTCAATTGTGAGGATAGCGGTTTAAAAGACGTCTTAATAGTGGCGCTGAGGGTAAAAATCGACGAAGGTAGTGTTTTCCCCTTATCCGTAGCCGATGCCATGAACCACGCCGATATCCAGACGCTTATCGCCAGATCCCCCCTGCTCCGCCAGTTACAAAATTTGCAGGAGACGAGCTGGTTTAATCCACAGACGACCACGCTTGCTGAAGCATTGCCTTATGTTGGGTTGTCGCAGGCGGATGTGGAAGATGCGCATGCGCGGCTGGCGCGATTTGCCCCCTGGCTTAAAGAAGCCTTCCCGGAAACCGCAGCCGCTGGTGGTATTATCGAGTCCGATCTGGTCGCTATCCCGGCCATGCAGCGCCGGCTGGCTGCACAATTTTCGCAACCAATTAGCGGCCGGTTGTGGCTTAAAAAAGACAGCCATCTGCCTATTTCCGGTTCGATTAAAGCCCGGGGCGGTATTTATGAAGTGCTGACCCACGCCGAGAAACTCGCTCTCCAGGCCGGGCTGCTGACTATTGATGATGATTACAGCAGATTACTGTCAACGGAGTGCAGGCAGTTCTTTAGCCAGTACAGCATTGCCGTGGGTTCGACGGGAAATCTGGGGCTATCGATTGGGATTGCCAGCGCCCGCATCGGCTTTAAGGTGACGGTGCATATGTCTGCCGATGCCCGGGAATGGAAAAAAGCCAGACTGCGTAGCCATGGCGTCACGGTGGTGGAGTATGCCGAAGATTACGGCGTGGCGGTAGAACAGGGGCGCAGGGCCGCCGAAGCGGATCCGAACTGCTTTTTTATTGACGATGAAAACTCACGCACCCTGTTTCTCGGTTATGCGGTTGCCGGGCAACGTCTGAAAGCGCAGTTTATTCAACAAGGTATTAGCGTCGATGAAGCGCACCCGCTGTTTGTCTACCTGCCGTGCGGCGTTGGCGGCGGCCCCGGCGGCGTAGCTTTTGGTCTGAAGCTGGCGTTCGGCGATCATGTGCACTGTTTCTTCGCCGAACCGACCCATTCCCCCTGTATGTTGCTGGGGGTTTACACCGGTCTGCACGATGAAATCTCGGTGCAGGAGTTGGGGATCGATAATATTACCGCGGCTGACGGCCTCGCGGTTGGGCGGGCGTCCGGTTTTGTCGGACGGGCAATGCAGCGCCTGCTCGATGGTCTCTACACCCTGGACGATCAGACGATGTATAACCTGCTTGGCATGCTGGCTCAGGAAGAGGATATTTGCCTTGAGCCCTCTGCGCTGGCGGGGATGGCGGGGCCGCAGCGGGTCTGCGCCAGCCAGGAATATCATCAGTTACAGGGACTCACGCCGCAACAGCTGGAGAATGCCACCCACGTTGTCTGGGCGACCGGCGGCGGCATGGTGCCGGAAGCCGAGATGACGCAGTATCTCAGTAAAGGACAGTTGTAGCTTACAGCACGAGCAAAATGTGGCGCAGATGGTTAACCGCAAACAGTAAGGAAAGAGAGAGCACCGCCAGAGCGATCAGCAGTTTGTCACGCACGGCTTTTGGCCTGACAACGTCGTTGCTCTCAACATCCATCAGAGTACGACTGCGCGTATAGCGCCATAACAGCATCGCAACGCCCGCGAGGATGACAATCGAGATCCAGAAGGCCACTCCGGATTGTTGCCAGTTGTGTTTCACCGCAATGGCCAGCAGGGCGCTGTAGCCCAGCAACGTTCGCCACCACGCCAGTGACGTGCGCTCCGGCTGTAGACCGGGGTCTGCTTCGCGCCGGGCTCTGCGGCTATCCTTCATACAACACCAGCCCGATAACCACTGCAGCGACCACCAATAGCACCGCGCTGATGGTCAGCAGGCTGCGGGTATAGGGCAAATCTTCTTTTAAGCGCATCGCTTTTTCGTTTTGCAACCAGCGCAGATAACCGTAAACCGCGAGGCTTCCGGCAAATAAACAGAGCAGCAGCGCCAGCAACTGGCGAATCAAGGGCGTGGCAAATTCCGGCGCGAGTTGATCCAGCCCGACGCCTGCCGCCAGAAAACCCAATGCCGTGCGGATCCAGGCCAGGAAGGTACGCTCATTCGCCAGCGAGAAACGGTAATCCGGCGCCTCTCCCGGCAGGGATGATTTCATGGGGACTCCTCAGCCCGGCAGAGGTGACTGGCCGGGAGACTGAAATGTGTTCGGGGACATGGTGAACACTTTTAGCATCCCTGAGAGCAGGATGCTAATGGTTGTGACCTAACTCATTCCCCAGAACAGCACCGCCAGCAGCTGTGGCGTAATGATGCGCAGGAACATCACCAGCGGATAAACGGTGGCGTAAGAGAGCGCCGCGGCACCGCTGGTGGCATGCAAACCGTTAGCAAAGGCCAGCGCCGGGGGATCGGTCATCGACCCGGCCAGCATGCCGCACAGAGTCAGATAGTTCATCTTGCCAAACAGGCGGGCCAGCACCCCGACGGTAAGCAGCGGGATCGCGGTGATAAAGATGCCGTAGCACATCCAGTAAACCCCATCGCCGTGGGTGAGGGTAGTGATAAAGTCACCACCGGATTTCAGTCCAACGACCGCCAGGAAAAGCACAATCCCTAGCTCACGCAGCGCAAGGTTGGCGCTGGGCGGCATAAACCAGTACAGCTTACCGATACTGCCAATACGCCCAAGGATCAACGCCATAATCAGCGGCCCGCCCGCCAGCCCCAGCTTCAGCGCCACCGGAAAACCAGGAACAAAAACCGGGACTGAGCCTAAAAGCACACCCAGACCAATGCCGATAAAGACCGGCAACATTTGCACCTGCTGGAGCTTATGCTGCGCATTCCCCAGTTCAGACGCCACGGCATCAATGGCGGCCTGACGCCCGACCAGATTGAGGATGTCGCCAAATTGCAGGCTGGAATCGCTGCTGGCCACCAGCTCCACCCCGGCACGGTTCAGGCGGGAAATCACCACGTCATAGCGCTCTTTAAAGTGCAGATCGCGAATACGTTTACCGAGGACTTTTTCGTTGGTCACCACCACGCGCTCTACCCGCAGATCCGTTCCCCGGGTGGAGAGGGAGGTTTCGACCTCCTGACCCATCACCAGTTGCGCGCTATGCAAATCTTTCGGCAACCCCACCAGATGCAGCAAATCCCCCAGCTGGACTAGCGTGCCGGGCGAGGGCACCATCAGCGTCTCCCCCCGTTTCAGGCGCGAGCAAATAATCTTATCGCTGTTGAGGATAGGCACATCCTGAATCGCCATATTGTTCAGATTAGGATTTTCGACGCGAATATTAATGGTTTTGATCAGCGAGCAGCCAGGGCTTGTACCCGCATCATGCCGTTCTGCTTCACTCTCGATGTCGACGCGAAACCCAACCCGCAACAGCCACATGGTGAGCAAGATACCGCAGATACCAAAGGGATAAGCCATCGCATAGCTCATCCCCATCTGGTCGAGGATATTCGTTGGAGTCCCTAAGTCATGCAAAATTTGCTGCCCGGCACCCAGTGCCGGGGTGTTGGTTACCGCACCTGAGAAGATACCGAGGATCACCGGAAGGGGGATATCAAACAGCTTATGCAAAATGGCGGTAACCAGCCCACCGAGGATAACAATCAGAATGGCGAACAGATTAAGACGCAGCCCGGAGACGCGCAGCGAGGCAAAAAATCCCGGCCCGACCTGGATACCAATGGTGTAAACAAAGAGGATAAGGCCGAACTCCTGGACGAAGTGCAGCATCGGACTGCTGAGGGTAATCCCCGCCTGATCGACAAAGTGCCCGACAATAATACCGCCAAACAACACCCCGCCAATCCCGAAACCCACGCCGCGAATTTTGATATTGCCGATCCACAATCCAACAACCGCGACCAGGGCCAATACGCTTACAGTTAACGCTATATCACTCATGATGGATCCTTGTGAATAACATTGTAAACACAAAGGATTCTCGCAGAGCGGTCACTGGATGTATGGGCGATGGCGCACAAAAAGCCCCAAGGCAAAAGCAAAACGGCCACCCGAAGGTGACCGTTTTTGCTGTTTGCGCCCTCTCCAGTGGGAGAGGGACGGGGTGACAACGGCTATTAGCTATTTAACGCCGGACGTTCGCTAATGGCTATGCGTTGCGGCGCGATGGCCTCTGGGGCATTACGGCTCAGATCGATATGCAGCAGCCCGTTGTTGAATGTTGCCCCGGAAACTTCCATATGCTCGGCAAGGGTGAAGCTCAGGGTAAAGGGTTGAATCACCATCCCCTGATGCAACCATTTCTTCTCATCCGCGGGTTTCTCAGGCGTGCCTTTAACCGTCAGACGCGTGCCTTCCAGCTGGATATCCAGCTCCGCCTGGCTAAAACCAGCCAGCGCAAGGGTAATGCGATAATGATTTTCGTCGCCTTTTTCAATGTTGTAAGGCGGGAAAGAGGGTTGCTCAGCGGTGTTTTGCAGGCTGTGAGCCAGTTTGTCAAAACCGATCCACTGACGCAGTAAGGGGGATAAATCGTAGTTACGCATAGTCTGTTTCTCCTTCTTTGAAGCGAGTAAGTTCCTGCAAGCCTTACGGCTCGCATATGCTCCCTGTCGGCGAGCAAATGGGTTCCGGTAAATTCCGGGTCTTAGTTAATCTCGATACGGCGCGGTTTGTTCGCTTCCGGGATAACCCTTTCGAGATCGATATACAGCAGGCCATTCACCAGATTTGCCCCTTTCACATGAATGTTTTCGGCAAGCTGGAATTTGCGCTCGAAGTTACGTTCGGCGATGCCCTGGTACAGATAGGTACGTTCTTTCTGCTCGGCGGCGTGTGCGCCTTTCACAATCAGCAGGTTGTCCTGGGCGGTGATATCCAGTTCGCTTTCCGCAAATCCGGCAACCGCGATGGCGATGCGATAATTGTTTTCGTCTACCAGTTCAACGTTATACGGAGGGTAGCCACCATTACTTTGGCTCTGATTATTTTCCAGCAGGCTGAACAGACGGTCAAAACCAATAGCAGAACGATAAAGCGGGGAAAGATCGAAGTTACGCATAAATAAAAGCTCCTGAAATCAGCGAGATAAAAAATCACCTTCCATAATGGACAGGCCACTGTAGCGCAACACCCTTCCGGCGTGTTTCCGGGCTACTCTCATAAAATTGGGCTGGGAGCACTTTTTTCAAGGTCATTTTCTGACTTTTTTTTGCAGTTTCGCCCGCTTTGCATAGACTGGGATCACAGCACAAAATGCCAAACTGCGAATGCCGCCACAGAGCGGAGCTCGGGGACTGTTCTTTTCTCGCTCAGACAGCTATAAGGCCTGATGCAGTCCTCATACTGCACATAACTATGATTAACTCATGATGAAAAATACTCTGATAGTTTCAGCATTACTCAGCGGGATGGTGTTAGTTAGCGGGTGTTCCAGCGTCATGTCACACACCGGCGGAAAAGAAGGCGTCTACCCCGGAATGAAGGCGAGCTCAACGATGCTGTCAGATGATGACACCAATATCGGTATGAAATCCCTGGTCGCTTTGGATATGCCCTTCACTGCGGTGATGGATACGTTGCTCCTGCCATGGGACATGTTCCGCACCGACAGCTCGATCAAATCGCGGGTGGAAAAAAGCGAGCAGGAAAATCTGGCGACCAACGGCGCGATCCCGCCAGCACCTCTGCCCGCCCCCTGATTTACAGGCCTGTTTCCGTTACCCAGAGCTGACGGAAACCCTCCACCTCTTCCATCCAGGCGATACGCTTCCCGTCCGGCGAAAAGACAATCGCATCGGCCGACGGGACATTAGTGTGATCGGCGGTCAAAAAGGTCACTGCGCCACTCTTCGCATCACAACAGGCAATACGATCCTCCAGCATAAAACCCAGCGCGTTGCCTGATGGATGCCAGCTAAAAGCGGACTGAATACCGCTTGTCGCATGGGTTAGCTGTTGCGGCTCTCCCCCCTCCGGCGAGATAAGCCATAGCTGCACGATGCCTGCATCATCACGCATCAAAAATGCAATCCGGGTGGCCTGTGGATTACTGCGTACCCAATAGCGCGGCACATTGACCAGGCCTGGATACGCTCGCTTATGGGTGAACGTCAGTCGCTGCTGCATAACGCCTTTCGGCGGTGCTGGCAGGCTGGCGGCTGTTCCTTCCAGTGGCGCATCCCCCGGCTGTTTCCAGCCTTGCTCGTTACCCGGTAAGGTGACGATAAACAGCTCAGGAACCTTCTCACCATTTTCCGCAAGCGTATCGCCAATAAAGGCGAGCCTGTCGTTACCCACCCAACCCTCTTCATAGGCACGGTTGATCTCGTCACTGCCGGGAACGGGGTTCGGGGTGGTACGACTGACCAGAACACTCCAGTGGCTCCCGGCATATTCACGCAGGTGCGTTCCTTGCGGCTCAACCGGGCCATAAGGCACTGCTACGCCAACATTACGCAGGTCGCAGCGACTATCCCACTCGTGCATAACATGGTCGTTATAAGTAAAGCTGACGTTTTCACCATTGGGGCTGAAGACATGCACGTGGCTACCGCCACGCAGCGCACCCGGCGTAAAAGGGGCGGTGATATCCAGCGCATCGAGGTTCGTGGTTTTCCCCGATGCCGTGATAACCCCCCGGCGATGATGAAAGTCATAGTGCCAGTCGGCATCAGGGTTTTCCGGGCCATGGATAAAGACATATTTCTCATCATGAGGATGAACGGTCACCACGCCCACATACGCCCCTTCCCGCGCCTGATACAGAACCTCAACGGCCCCCGTCTGAACATTAACGCGCTCAATGGTTTCACCGGTAAAAGAGGCGCCGGATGGACGGACGTCAAACACCAGCCACTGACTGTCGGGTGTCCAGGTATGAATATTGGTGAGTTGGTGATGACGCGATGCGGTGGTGATCTGTTTCATCTACAAAATAACCCTGATGTCATGTTTGGCATCAGGGTATCGTAAGGCAGGGGAATTAGCCTACCCGTTTATCGTCACTTCACCGTCACTTCACCTGAACCCTCTATCTTTCTCGCCAACATCAGGAGGAAGCTATGCAACATTTTGACGTCGCCATCATTGGTCTGGGGCCAGCGGGAGCAGCGCTGGCGCGGCAGTTAGCAGGGAAAAAACGCGTACTCGCGCTGGATAAAAAGCAGCAGCGTGGCACGGGCGGGTTTATGAAACCCTGTGGTGGTTTGCTTGCGCCGGATGCCCAGCGATCCTTTATTCGCGCCGGGATTACGCTCCCCGTACAGGTGATGGCCGATCCGCAGATTTTTAGTGTGCAGACGCTGGATGTGCAGACGGGTATTGAGCGCAACTATCAGCGCAGCTATCTCAATATCGACAGGCATGCCTTTGATTTGTGGATGAAATCGCTGATCCCGGATTCCGTTACCGTTCACCACGATGCCTTGTGCCGGAAAATCTGGCGCGAGAATAGCCTCTGGCATCTTAGCTATGTGGCTGACGGGCAAACCTTTGAGGCCACGGCCACGTATCTTGTCGGCGGCGATGGAGCGAACTCTATGGTGCGACGCCAGCTGTATCCGGATCATGAGATCCGCAAATATGTCGCGCTCCAGCAATGGTTTGCGGACCGTCATCCGTCGCCTTTCTACTCCTGCGTGTTCGACAATCAAACAACCGATTGTTACGCATGGAGTATTTGCAAAGACGGCTATTTTATTTTTGGTGGCGCCTTTGCCATGAAGGAGGGACGAGAGCATTTTGAAGAACTTAAAAATCGCCTGCTGCCTTTCGATTTCCGTTTTGGCGAGCCGGTAAAAAACGAGAAATGTACCGTGCTGTGTCCGTCCCGCTGGCAGGATTTTGTCTGTGGCAAAGACAATGCATTTTTGATTGGCGAGGCGGCAGGGTTTATCAGCGCCAGTTCACTGGAAGGCATTAGCTATGCGCTGGACAGCGCGGAAATCCTGGCGGAGGTGCTGCATGCAGCCCCCGAGAATGCGAATGCGCTATACCGGAGAAAAACCCGGGGATTACGGCTTAAATTGCTGGGAAAAGTGGTGAAAAACCGCTGTCTGACGACACCGTGGATACGCGCTGCAATTATGAAAAGCGGGATAAGTCATATTCCGCTGAACCGCGAAACCGCTATTCAGGCAAGGGCGTAAACACCCATGCCCGAAGCGAACTTAATTCAGTACAAACTTCTCAATGGCGTATGCCACGCCATCTTCCAGATTGGATTTGGTGACGAAGTTTGCCACTGCTTTGACCGAAGGGATGGCGTTATCCATCGCCACGCCCATGCCGGCGTATTCGATCATCGCGATATCATTTTCCTGATCGCCAATTGTCATGATCTCTTCAGGCGCAATACCCAACACATCGGCCAGTGATTTTACGCCTGTGCCTTTGTTGACGCGTTTATCAAGAATTTCCAGGAAGTAAGGCGCGCTTTTCAGCACGGTATATTTCTCTTTCACTTCTGCCGGAATACGGGCAATGGCTTTATCGAGAATTTCCGGCTCATCAATCATCATCACCTTCAGGAACTGGGTGTTCGGATCCATGTTTTCCGGCTCGCAGAAGACCAGCGGAATGGTGGCGACATAAGATTCATGCACCGTGTAATAGCTGATATCGCGGTTGGCGGTATACAGCGTATTACGGTCAAGCGCGTGGAAGTGTGAGCCCACTTCGCGGGACAGTTTTTCCAGGTACAGATAATCGTCAAAACTCAGCGCAGTTTGTGCCACCGTGCTGCCATCGCTGGCGTTCTGTACCAGCGCACCGTTGTAGGTGATGCAGTAATCCCCTTCACGCTCCATATGCAGCTCTTTAACGTAAGCGTGTACACCGGCGTAAGGACGCCCGGTGGTCAGTACGACTTTGACGCCACGTTCACGCGCAGCAGCAATGGCGTTTTTAACGGCAGGAGAGATGGTGTGGTCCGGCAACAACAACGTTCCGTCCATGTCGATTGCGATAAGTTTGATAGCCATGAGATCCCCGGAGTAAATGTTCCAGGCTCATGCTAACGCGATTTAGCTCAAAAAACAGCAAAAGAGTCGGAGGAAAAGGGGCCAGGAATCAGGCAGAAATTCCTCTTTTGCAGACACTAAAAAGCCCGGCGGCGAATGCGACCGGGCTTGTTATTGTCAGGGCTGATTAGATATCGATATTTGCCGCTTTCAGGGCGTTCTCTTCGATAAATGCACGACGGGGTTCAACAGCATCACCCATCAGGGTGGTAAAGAGCTGGTCAGCCGCGATCGCATCTTTCACCGTGACGCGCAGCATACGGCGGCTGTCCGGATCCATGGTCGTCTCCCACAGCTGATCCGGGTTCATTTCACCCAGACCTTTATAACGCTGGATGGAGAGGCCGCGACGTGACTCTTTCACCAGCCAGTCCAGCGCCTGTTCGAAGCTGGCAACCGGTTGTTTACGTTCGCCGCGTTCGATAAAGGCATCGTCTTCGATCAAGCCACGCAGTTTCTCACCCAGGGTGCAGAGACGGCGGTACTCCGCGCCGGTCACAAACTCATGATCCAGCGGATAATCGGTATCCACACCGTGGGTACGTACGCGGATCACCGGCTCAAACTGCTGCCCGGCATTTTGCTGAATGTCGAATTTCCACTGGCTGCCGTGCTGCTCGTTTTCATTGAGCTCAGTGACCAGCGCATTCACCCAGCGGGTTACCGTCTGCCCACTGCTCAGATCGTCTTCGCTCAGGGTCGGTTGATAAACCAGCTCTTTCAGCAGCGAGCGCGGGAAGCGACGCTCCATACGACCAATCATCTTCTGGGTCGCGTTGTATTCAGACACCAGGCGCTCCAGCGGCTCGCCCGCCAGGGCTGGCGCGCTGGCATTGGCGTGCAGTGTTGCACCGTCCAGCGCAATGGAGATCTGGTACTGATCCATGGCCTCATCGTCTTTGATGTACTGCTCTTGCTTGCCTTTTTTCACTTTGTACAGCGGCGGCTGGGCAATATAGACGTGACCACGCTCAACGATTTCCGGCATCTGACGGTAGAAGAAGGTCAGCAGCAGGGTACGGATGTGCGAACCATCGACGTCCGCATCGGTCATGATGATGATGCTGTGATAACGCAATTTGTCCGGGTTGTATTCGTCACGGCCAATACCACAGCCCAGCGCGGTAATCAGGGTCGCCACTTCCTGAGAAGCGAGCATTTTGTCAAAGCGCGCTTTCTCAACGTTGAGAATTTTACCCTTCAGCGGCAAAATCGCCTGGTTTTTACGGTTACGCCCCTGTTTTGCAGAGCCGCCCGCAGAGTCCCCTTCCACCAGGTACAGTTCGGAGTGTGCCGGGTCGCGTTCCTGACAATCCGCCAGTTTGCCCGGCAGGCCAGCTAAGTCCAGAGCGCCTTTACGACGGGTCATTTCACGGGCGCGGCGGGCCGCTTCACGGGCGCGCGCAGCGTCAATAATCTTGCCGACCACGATTTTGGCGTCGGAGGGGTTTTCCAGCAGGTATTCGTTCAGCAGTTCGTTCATCTGCTGTTCAACCGCCGATTTCACCTCAGAGGAGACCAGCTTGTCTTTGGTCTGGGAGGAGAATTTCGGGTCCGGCACTTTAACAGAGACAACGGCAATCAGGCCTTCACGGGCATCATCGCCGGTGGCGCTGACTTTGGCTTTTTTGCTGTAGCCTTCTTTGTCCATATAGGCATTCAGGGTACGGGTCATCGCCGCACGGAAACCAGCAAGGTGAGTACCGCCATCGCGCTGCGGAATGTTGTTGGTAAAGCAGTAGATGTTTTCCTGGAAGCCGTCGTTCCACTGCAACGCCACTTCGACGCCAATGCCGTCTTTTTCGGTGGAGAAGTAGAAGATATTCGGGTGGATCGGCGTTTTGTTCTTGTTGAGATACTCAACAAACGCCTTAATGCCGCCTTCATAATGGAAGTGGTCTTCTTTACCGTCACGCTTGTCACGCAGGCGGATAGAGACGCCGGAGTTCAGGAACGACAGTTCGCGCAGACGTTTTGCCAGAATTTCGTATTCGAACTCGATGACGTTGGTGAAGGTTTCATAGCTCGGCCAGAAACGCACCATGGTACCGGTTTTTTCGGTATCGCCAGTCACGGCCAGCGGCGCCTGCGGCACACCGTGCGCATACATCTGGCGATGCACTTTGTTGTCACGCTGGATAACCAGTTCCAGTTTCTGCGACAGGGCGTTAACCACGGAAACGCCTACACCGTGCAGACCGCCGGAAACTTTATAGGAGTTATCATCGAACTTACCGCCCGCATGCAGCACGGTCATGATGACTTCTGCGGCTGAGACACCCTCTTCCGGGTGAATACCGGTAGGAATACCACGGCCATCATCCTGTACAGAGACAGAGTTATCGCTATGGATGGTGACAACGATGTCTTTACAGTAACCTGCGAGCGCTTCGTCGATAGCGTTATCCACAACCTCAAATACCATGTGGTGCAGACCAGTGCCGTCATCCGTATCGCCGATATACATACCCGGGCGCTTACGTACCGCATCCAGCCCTTTCAGGACTTTGATACTGGAGGAGTCATAAGAATTCGACATCAACGTTTCTCGCTCATTTTGTCTTGGGTTAATCCGTTATTTTACCCTTTTCCACGGTGAACATCTTCGAATTTTTGTCCGACATGTCCACAACGTGGTCAGCGCTTATTGCACTGACGAAAACCTGTGACCGGGAGGCTTTTAAACGGCTGGCCAGCAGCCCGCGCTTCTCATCATCAAGTTCTGAGGCAAAATCATCTATCAGGTACAAACACCGTCGTCCGCTCTCGCGGGTTAAAAACTCCCCCTGTGCCAGACGTAAGGCGCACATCAGGAGCTTTAGCTGCCCACGAGAAAGCGTGTCTTCCACCGGCGCGCCGTCGGCACGAATGCGGAAATCGGCTTTGTGCGGACCATGCGCGGTGTAGGTCAACATACGATCGCGCTCGAAGCCTCTTTCCAGTACCTCGGCGTAATCGGTCTCCTTTTCCCAGCCGCGCTGGAAAGAGAAAGTCAGATTGAATTCGGGTAAAAACTGTTTGCAGGTATCCGTCATATCCGCCGCAATGGCCGCGCTGTATTCGGCACGCCAGTTGCTGATTTGTTCCGCCAGCGGGATAAGTTCTTTGTCCCAGGGACGCAGTTGACCGTAGTGACCAACCTGGCGCAGCGCGGCGTTACGTTGCTTAAGCAGTCGCTTAAGATTACTCCAGGCGGTAAAGAAACCGGCTTCGTTGTGAAAGCATCCCCAGTCAAGGAAGGCTCTTCGGTATTTGGGGCCGCCATTGAGCAACGTAAAGCCTTCTGGCGTGATCAACTGCATCGGCATCAGCAGCGCAAGTTCCGCTACTTTATGGCCGTCAGTACCGTCGATACGTACGGTGCTGTCACCCTGCTTATCTTTGGTCAGGCCGATCGACGTTTCTCGCTCTTCCCCGAGTAAACGCCCGTGCAGCACGAACGACTCTTGCTCGTGGCGAATAACACGACCAATTTGCAAACTGCGAAACGCCCGGCCATGACCGAGCGTATAGATAGCTTCCAGCACGCTGGTTTTGCCACTGCCGTTGGCGCCTACCAGAAAGTTAAAGCCGGGGGAAAGTTGGAGATCCGCGCTTTCAATATTGCGAAAGTCGCGGATCAGCAAGCGGGTGAGCGACATTACAGTCTCATTGGCATAACAACATAAGCCGCAGATTGTGACGCAGCATCTTCAATTTGCACGCTGGAAACGGAATCGGTCAGCATAATGCGTACGTTTTCACACTTCAGCGCGTTCAGTACATCCAGCACGTAGCTGACGTTGAAGCCGATCTCCATTTCAGTCCCCGCGTAGGTGACATCGAGGATCTCTTCCGCTTCTTCCTGTTCCGGGTTGTTGGCGGTGATTTTCAACTGATTTTCACTGACATACAGACGCACGCCACGGAATTTCTCGTTAGAGAGAATGGCTGCGCGGGCAAACGCCTGCTTCAGGATGTCGCAACCGGCATCAAGGTGTTTGTCCGGGTTTTTCGGCAATACGCGGCGATAATCCGGGAAACGACCGTCAACCAGCTTCGAGGTAAAGATAAAATCACCCACGTGGGCACGGATGTTGTTGCTGCCGATCTGCACACGCAGCGGATTCTCACCGCCGTCCAGCATACGCATCAGTTCAATAACGCCTTTACGCGGCACAATAACCGAATGGTTCGGCAGACTCACGCCGACAGGCATAGAGCATACCGCCAGGCGGTGACCATCGGTGGCCACGGTGCGCAGTTCTTCACCTTCGGTTTCGAACAGCATACCGTTTAAATAATACCGCACGTCCTGATGCGCCATCGAGAATTGCGTGGCTTCAATCAGACGCTTCATGGTGGCCTGAGGAAGGGTAAATTCCACTTCGCTCTGCCAGTCGTCGAGATTCGGGAAATCAGCGGCCGGTAAGGTGGAGAGTGAAAAACGGCTGCGTCCGGAACGCACCAGCATGCGCTCACCTTCCAGCTGCACCGCTATTTCAGCGCCTTCAGGCAAACCACGGCAGATATCAAAAAACTTACGCGCCGGGACCGTCGTCGCGCCTGGCTCATGAGCAGCCAGTAAGGTCACCCGGGCGACCATTTCCATTTCAAGATCGGTGCCAGTCAACGACAGGATACCGTCTGCCACCTGAAGCAGCAGATTACCGAGGATTGGCAGCGTCGGACGACCGCCCAGCGGGCCACTGACTTGTTGCAGCGGCTTTAAAAGATGTTCACGTTCAACGGTAAATTTCATAGCGTCACTTTCATCGCATCAGGAAGACAATGTTCTGATTAAATTGGAAAAATCTTCTTTGATATCGTGGCTCTCTTCACGCAGCTGCTCAATTTTACGGCAGGCGTGCAGCACAGTCGTGTGATCACGACCACCAAAGGCATCGCCAATTTCCGGCAAGCTGTGGTTGGTCAGTTCCTTCGCCAGCGCCATCGCCATCTGTCGCGGGCGGGCCACGGAACGGGAGCGGCGCTTGGACAGCAAGTCCGCCACTTTAATTTTGTAGTACTCCGCCACCGTCTTTTGAATATTATCGATAGTGACCAGTTTTTCCTGCAGCGCCAGCAAGTCACGCAGCGCCTCACGCACGAAATCAATGGTGATCGCGCGTCCGGTAAAGTTGGCATTGGCGATAACGCGGTTCAATGCCCCTTCCAGTTCACGCACGTTAGAGCGTAGACGTTTGGCGATAAAGAACGCCACCTCACCCGGCAAACGGATATCGTTCTCGTCTGCTTTTTTCATCAGGATCGCCACGCGGGTTTCCAGTTCAGGCGGCTCGATCGCCACCGTCAGACCCCAACCAAAGCGAGATTTCAGACGATCTTCGACGCCATTGATCTCTTTCGGATAACGATCCGAGGTCAGAATGATCTGTTGGTTGCCTTCAAGCAGGGCGTTAAAGGTGTGGAAAAACTCTTCCTGGGATCGTTCTTTATTGGCAAAGAATTGAATGTCATCGATCAGCAATGCATCGACTGAGCGGTAGTAACGTTTGAACTCTTCAATCGCGTTATTTTGCAGGGCTTTAACCATGTCCTGAACAAAACGCTCCGAGTGCATATAGACGACTTTGGCATTGGGCTTGCGCGCAACAATGCCATTACCTACCGCATGCAGCAGGTGAGTTTTACCCAGACCCGTGCCGCCGTAGAGGAATAAAGGGTTGTAGGCACCGCCGGGGTTATCGGCCACCTGGCGAGCCGCTGCGCGCGCCAGCTGGTTCGACTTACCTTCAACGAAGTTATCGAAGGTATGTTTGACGTTGACGTTGGAGCGGTAGGTAGGCTCTGCCGGCGCTGGCACGTTATCCCAGCCTGGACGCACCGCAGGAGCAACACGCTGCGGCTGTTGTACATATGCCGGTTGTACCGGCGCGGCAACGTGAGCAGGTTCGCGGTGCAGCTGCGCGGCAGGTTTGGTTCCCACTTCAAAACGCAGTTGTGGCACATCCGTTCCGCAGAAATCGTTCAGCAGCCCATTGATATTATTGAGGTATTTATCTCTAACCCAATCGAGTACAAAACGGTTTGGCGCATACAAAGCCAGCGTGTTATCGCTCAGTTCCGCCTGCAATGGGCGGATCCACATGCTGAATTCTGTGGCTGGTAACTCATCCTGCAATCGGGCAAGACATTGCTGCCAAAGCGAAAGTGACACGGCGGACTCCACTCGAACAAAATCGATAAATAAAAGACAGAAACATTAATGATTGTTGACACACGTCGATAAGACCCAACGAGGGTGACGTGCGAACCGCTATCTGCGGTTTTACACTTGATCCTTCAGGCAGCCCTGTTGCTGGCGATGCTCTGCGCGACGAAAAAGGATAGTGTAATTTGCCCGGCGCTGATCCATGGATCGCGATCGGGACCGCGGATCATAGCCTAAACAGCTTCAGAGATCTTGTGTTTCTCACAGATTCTTCACGATTTATCCACAGGGCTTTATGGAACCGGCTAAGTGTAAACGATCCAGGATGGAGTGCGGGACGATTTAACCCGCATATTGGAAAATTTAATGACTAATGCTGATTTATTGCTTAAGGAAGGTGCGATTTAATCGGTGGGGTTCAGTGGAGTCCTTATCTGTATTAGCCTTACCTTAGCTGAGCTGTAT
>NZ_CBFFRJ010000072.1:0-26296 GCF_965644225.1 Phytobacter sp. V91
GGACTGAGTCCGGTAAATTATCGGACTCAGTCGCGCTCTCTGACCTGAACCTGTTCCAGGTTATGGGGTTCAGATCAGAAGGGAGAGGGAGAAAAGATAACGTGCTACCCCAACAGTTCTTCTTTCACCTGCATTGTCAGCTCGAATGAGTGCAGGCGGGCCTGATGGTCAAAAATCTGCCCGTTAACCATAATCTCATCAGCCTGAGTCTCACGCAGAACAGACTCCAGGCCATGGCGAATCTTCGCTTTATCTCCCACCAGCGACATACTCAGCGCCTGCTGCACACCGTACTGCTCAGCGGGCGACCAGAGCTGATCCATATTCTGAATGGGCGCTGGCAACTGCCCGGTTTCACCACGACGTAGCTTCACGAACGCCTGCTGCATGGAGGTAAACAGGAATTGTGCGTCACGATTGCTGTCCGCGGCGATAATGTTGATGCACACCATCGCATACGGCTTGTCGAGGCGCGCCGAGGGTTTGAACTGGGTGCGATAGAGGTGCAGCGCCTGGAAAAGCATATCCGGGGCAAAGTGCGAGGCAAAAGCAAAAGGCAAACCGAGCTGGGCGGCAAGTTGCGCACTGTAAAGGCTTGAACCTAACAGCCACACCGGGACCTGCTCGCCATAGCCGGGAACAGGGCGAACATGCGGGTGAGGATCGCTGGCATCAAACCAGTTCACCAGTTCGGCGACATCGCGCGGGAAGTTATCGACATCACCGCTCATATGGCGACGTAGGGCCCGCATTGTAGGCTGATCGCTGCCCGGAGCACGGCCAAGGCCTAAATCGATCCGTCCGGGATAAAGGGTATTCAGGGTGCCAAACTGTTCGGCAATCACCAGAGGAGAATGGTTGGGCAACATCACACCGCCGGAACCCAGATGCAGCGTGGTGGTGTTCGCCGCCAGATAACCAATCAGTACCGAGGTGGCGGCACTGGCAATACCCACCATGTTGTGATGTTCGGCCAGCCAGTAGCGGTGGTAGCCACGTTTTTCAGCCAGATGGGCGAGATCCAGAGAATGAGAGAGGGCTTCCCGGGCTGAGGATCCTTGCGGGATCGGTGCCAGATCCAGCACCGAAAACGGAATGGTTTTATCAGTCATGTCAGCTCACTTTGTTGACGGCGAATCATTTAATATTGCACGACAAAATGATAACTGTTGTTAACAAAGTGAGCTTTTACACTTCATCCTTCAGGCTGCCTCCGCGTTGGCTACATCTGTTCACCCCAGTCACTTACTTGAGTAAGCTCCTGGGGATTCTCAGACTTGCCGCCTTGATGCAACGTGAATGATTTTGTGTATCTTTACGCTTGAAGTTCCAGTCCAGGCAGACGTTTCCAGTAGCCGTTGCAGTCGCTGTGCGCAGCCAGCGGCAGTGGGTTCTCGCCACTTTCATTGGCACGGAAAGCCTCAAGCATGGCAAACGTATCGCTGCCCATTGGGGACAGACGTACCATATCGACGATCCCGGCCATCGATTTCAGCTCATTGCCAAGGTTATAAACGTACCCGCTCATGGTCTGAATGCCATTGAGCACAAACACTTGCTGATTTTCCTGCGACAGCATATCGCGTCCGTTCGGGTATTTTATGCAGCAGGTTTCGCACTCATCCTTCGCTCTGTCCTCCGAACGCGCGGTAAAGCAGCGTGCAGAGTAAGCCAGCGGCAGATGCCCATAGCTTAAGACTTCCACTTCAAACTGCTCGCGGATACCTAAATCGGTACATTGGTTGAGTAAATTAATCAGCCAGTCACGGGAGAGTTCGACCGGCATGCACCAGCGTGTCATGCCCTGCTTAAGGAGCAGCCGTAGCGTCACCGCATTGTAGATATTCAACGCATGCCCGGCGACAAACGGCAGCTTACGCTCGGCACACAGGTTAACCACGCCAAGGTCGCTCGCTTCCAGTAAGAATTCGCCATTGTCGACGTAGCGTTTCAGTTCGTTGAGTTCAGAAGACGCCTGCACCAGCGCCAGCGTTGAAATAACCACCTGCTTACCGCTGCTGGCCAGTGATTTTGCCATATCCAGCCAGTCACCCACTTTAGTGGCCCGGCGTTTACTGCACACCGACTCGCCAAGGTAAATGACATCAGCGCTGCTGACGGCAGCCTGTTGGTAGAAGTTTTCGAGGGTCTCTTTTGACCAGTAGTAGAGCACTGGCCCGAGTGAATATTTCATCGTGTGTCCTACTGCCATTTGCGATGGTAAGCGCCAAGAGTGGTCTGCGTACCTTCCGACATTGCCCCAAGGGCGTTCATCCAGGCCGTTTGCGGCGCATAGTTTTGCGGATCGGCTATACATCTGTCGATAGCCTGGCGCCAGACTTTCGCTACCTGACTGACATAGGCGGGGCTACGCTGACGACCTTCAATTTTCACGGAGGCAATGTTGGCTGCCAGCAGCTCGGGCAGCAGCTCAAGGGTATTGAGGCTGGTGGGCTCTTCAAGGGCATGATAGCGCTCACCGTCCACCAGATAACGGCCTTTGCAAAGCGTCGGGTAGCCCGCGTTTTCGCCGTCCTGATAACGATCAATCAGCACTTCATTCAGCCGTGACTCCAGCCCCTGTTGCGTTTGCTGCCAGCGCACAAAACGCGCGGGAGAGCAGGCACCCACGGTATTAGGGGATTCGCCGGTCAGATAGGATGACAAATAGCAGCGTCCCTCAGCCATAATGCACAGGCTGCCAAAGGCGAAGACTTCGAGCGGAACCGGCGTGACGCGTGCTAATTGTTTCACCTGATGCATCGAGAGCACCCGGGGGAGAACCACACGGGCGACGTCAAAATGACGGTGGTAGAAGCGGATGGCTTCTTCATTGGTGGCTGAGGCCTGAACAGAGACATGACGCTCGATATGCGGGTAGCGCTCTGCGGCATATTCCAGCATCGCCAGATCGGCGAGGATCAGGGCGTCAGCGCCAATCTCCGCTGCCATGTCCACGGCACGCTCCCAACGGGCATAGCCATCAGGATGAGCGAAGGTATTGATGGCGATATGCAACTTTCGCCGATGCTGGTGCACAAAGCTCACTGCTTCCTGTAGTTTTTTTTCTGTAAAGTTGAGACCCGCGAAATGGCGAGCGTTGGTATCGTCTTTCAGACCGATGTAGACAGCATCGGCGCCGTTTTCAATGGCCGCCTTAAGCGCCGGAAGATTTCCAGCCGGGCAGAGCAACTCCATAGTATTTCCTGCAATCCGGGGCACGCTGGCCCAGACAACCCAAAGGGGTCGCTAAATTGTTAACGAACTGGGATTTTAGTTAACCTGGTTGCGACAATTTTTGATTTGGGGCAGTTAATTGTGTATTGATGACATCAATAATCGATGCATTCTTCTTGCCTAATTGTTGATTTACGCCGCCATGTCGTCTATTTGATATGGCAAAATAGCAGGAACGTTTATTTCAGGGAGTAAAGCTCGTGTTGGAAAAACTGCGCTCACGTCTCGTTCATTATGGCCCGTCTTTACTGAGCGTGCCGGTTAAGCTGACGCCTTTCGCCATCAAACGCCAGGTGCTGGAGCAAGTGCTCCGCTGGCAGTTCCAGCAGGCGCTGGAAGATGGTGAGCTTGAGTTTCTGGAAGGTCGCTGGTTAAGTATCCAGGTTCGGGACATTGGCCTGACGTGGTATACCTCGGTTGAGCATTCGCGACTGATTGTCCGTGAGTCCGCTAATGCCGATGTCAGTTTCTGCGCAGATGCCAGCGATTTGCTGATGATCGCCGCACGCAAGCAAGATCCGGATACGCTCTTTTTCCAGCGCCGGCTGGTTATTGAAGGCGACACCGAGCTTGGGCTGTACGTGAAGAACCTGATGGACGCCATTGAACTGGAGCAGATGCCAAAAGCGTTACGCGTCATGTTGCTGCAACTGGCGGATTTTGTTGAAGCCGGCCAGAAAACGCCGATGGACACACCACAACCTTCTGTAGGTGAACCATGCTGATTCGAGTAGAGATTGGGATTGATGCACCGGGCATTGATGCGCTCTTACGTCGCACTTTTGCGGACGAAAGTGAAGCCACGCTGGTACACGACCTGCGTGAAGATGGCTTAATTACGCTAGGCCTGGTTGCAACCGATGACGAAGGGCAGGTCATCGGTTACGTCGCTTTCAGTCCGGTGGCGGTAAAAGGCGAAGACTTGCAATGGGTGGGGCTGGCGCCGCTGGCGGTTGATGAAGCTTACCGTGGCCAGGGTCTTGCTCGTCAGCTGGTCTATGAAGGGCTGGACTCACTCAATGAGTTTGGTTACGCCGCAGTGGTCACCCTTGGGGAGCCTGATTTTTATGGTCGCCTGGGATTTGAACCCGCCGCCAGCTACGGCCTGCACTGTCGCTGGCCGGGGACGGAAAGCGCCTTCCAGGTGCACCGTCTTGCCGATGATGCCTTCAATGATGTCAGTGGACTGGTGGAGTATCACCAGCTGTTCGATCGTTTTTAGCGGTTGATCGTTGCAGATTTTCCAGCAACGCCTCAAATGACCCATCTCCGCTGACGAGGCGCTCTTTTTGCCGCTTCGTCAGTTGCTTGATGCGGTATTCCACACGTAATGCCAACGATCTTTCGCCTACCAGCGCTGAAAATACCAGCAACAATTCGCCTTTCCCGCGCAGCGCTTTTGCTCCCTTCCCATTCTGATGTTGTACAAAACGGCGAGCCACATCGGTCGTAATACCGGTGTACAGGCTGTTGTCGGCGGCGCGGATAAGATAAAGAAACCAGGACGTCATAACGTTATTCGTTGTGCTAATGTGAAAGAAAAATAACATGAGGATGAAGAGAAATGGAAACTCTTGCGGCCATCAATCGCTGGCTGGCGAAACAGCATGTGGTGAGCTGGTGCGTAGCCAGCCGTGGCGAGCTGTGGTGTGCGAACGCCTTTTATATTTATGATCCACAAAAGGTCGCCTTTTATCTCCTGAGTGACGACAGCACCCGACATTCACAAATGACCGGTCTGCACGCTAACGTGGCGGGAACGGTGAATGGTCAGCCCAAAACCGTTGCCCTCATTCGCGGCGTCCAGTTTACCGGTGAGATCCGGCGGATGGAGGAAACAGAAAGCGCAGCCCCGCGCGCGCAGTATAACCGCCGCTTTCCTGTCGCCCGTTTGCTCAGTGCGCCAATGTGGGAAATTCAGCTTAACGAGCTCAAATTTACCGATAACACCCTGGGCTTTGGTAAAAAACTCCACTGGATCCGCGATTCACATCCGGCGTAACTTTTAGCAGGGAGAATAAATGAGTCGGATACTGATAACTGGCGCGACCGGGCTGGTCGGCGGCAATTTACTGCGGATGCTGGCCGTTGATCCCCGCATCACGGCGATTGCCGCCCCTACGCGCCGCCCTCTGGCGACCCTTGCTGGCGTCTTTAATCCTTACGATCCACAGCTGACCGATGCATTAGCGCAGGTCACCGAGCCGGTGGACACTGTTTTTTGCTGTCTCGGCACCACTCGCCGGGAAGCGGGAAGCAAAGAAGCCTTTATCCATGCCGATTACACCCTGGTGGTGGACACCGCACTGACGGGGTTGCGTCTTGGCGCGCAGCATATGCTGGTGGTCAGTTCGATGGGGGCGAATGCCCACTCACCTTTTTTCTACAACCGTGTGAAAGGCGAGATGGAAAATGCGCTGGGCGAACAGGGATGGACGCGCCTGACCATTGCCCGCCCGTCGATGCTGGTGGGAGAGCGTGAAAAACAGCGTTTAAGTGAGTCACTTTTTGCCCCGCTGTTTAAGCTGCTGCCTGGCAACTGGAAGTCAATTGCCGCACGGGATGTGGCCAGTGCGTTGCTTAAGGTTGCATTTACGCCTTCAGCCGAGGCGGTGACGATCCTTTCGTCTGCACAGTTACGTCAGCTGGCTGATGATTAACCATTTTCAAATCGGACGCTCAGGCGTACTCTTCGCAGGGTAAATATTTTGCTTTCACTTCCCCGGAGAAAAGTATGACTGGTCAGTCTTCATCCCGGGCGGCAACCGCCATGCAATGGTGGAAACCTGCTCTCTTTTTTCTCATTGTGGCCGTTGGCCTCTGGTATGTGAAATGGCAGCCTTATTACGGTAAAGCCTTCACCGCCGCACAAACCCACAGTATTGGAAAATCCATTCTCGCCGGGGCTGATGCCAGCCCGCTTCAGGCTGCTATCGATTATGCGATGGTCTATTTCCTTGCCGTCTGGAAAGCGGCCGTGCTTGGCGTATTGCTGGGCTCCTTAATTCAGGTACTGATCCCGGTTAACTGGCTGATTCGCACCCTGGGGCAAAAAAGTCTGGCAGGTACTTTTTTTGGTACGCTTTTCTCGCTCCCCGGCATGATGTGCTCCTGCTGTGCTGCTCCCGTTGCCGCAGGAATGCGCCGCCAGCGGGTTTCGATGGGGGGCGCGCTGGCATTCTGGATGGGGAATCCACTGCTTAACCCGGCAACGCTGGTGTTTATGGGTTTTGTTCTCGGTTGGCATTTTGTCGCCATTCGCCTGATTGCCGGGTTTATTATTGTGGTGGGCGTCGCCTCGCTGGTGCAGCGCCTGGTTAAAGACGATATCTCACCGGATGTTGCGGTGGATGTCCCGCTGCCTGAGCCGGAAGGGCACTTCTTCGCCCGCTGGGGAAGGGCTCTGTGGTCTTTGTTCTGGAGTACGATCCCGGTCTATATCCTGGCGGTGCTGGTGCTTGGGGCGGCCAGAGTCTGGCTGTTTCCCCATGCGGACGGCGCTATCGATAATACGCTGCTGTGGGTAATTGCGATGGCCGTCGCGGGCTGCCTGTTTGTTATCCCAACGGCGGCAGAAATACCGATTGTACAGACGATGATGCTGGCGGGAATGGGGATGGCTCCGGCAATGGCATTGCTGATGACGCTGCCTGCGGTGAGTCTGCCATCGCTGATTATGCTGCGTAAGTCCTTTCCGGCAAAAGCACTCTGGTTGACGGGGGCGCTGGTTGCGGTGGGCGGTGCGATAACAGGAAGCCTGCTGTTGCTGTGAGAGGCTGAAAAGAGAAGCCCGGCGCGTAATACACCGCCGGGCTGTTTGCCATTATTTGATAAAGGTAAACGCTGTGGTGACGTGTTTTACGCCGCTCACGCGACTGGCAATATCTGCTGCGGCTTTGCCTTCGCGATCGGTCACCAGACCAAGCAGGAACACTTCGCCGTTTTCGGTCGTCACTTTCACGTTGGAGGATTTCACTTCATCGCTACTCAGTAACTGGGTACGTACTTTGGAGGTAATCCAGGTATCGCTTGCGGCAGTGCCCATGCCAATTGGCTGACCCTGGCGGATTTCGTTAAATACTTCCGTTGCCCCTTCCACACCCACTGCAATCTGTCTGGCCCGGGAGGAGAGATCCGTTGTCGGTGCCTGGCCCACCAGCAGGACTTTCCCCTGGTAGGCAGTGACGTTGACACGAGCCTGTTTCTTGATTTGTTCGTCTTTAGACAGCGCGCTGTTCACGCGTAGTTCCAGTGTGCCATCATCAACCTGAGTGCCAACCGTGCGCGGGTCTGTCGCCGCCTTGGTGCCCACAGCCGCTGAACCAACAACAACTGCACCAACACAACCTTGTAAGAGAAGTGCGGAAATAAGGACTGCGAGGGGCGTAAAAGCCTTCATGTGTACTCCTTAATCATCCTGGTGGGGAAAAAGCGTGTTATCTATCAAATCGCATAAACAATTCACCGTCAGCATGTGCATCTCCTGAATACGCGCACTGCGGTGAGAAGGTATACGGATTTCAACATCCTGAGGCCCTAACAGTCCGGCCAGTTCACCCCCGTCATATCCGGTCAGGGCGACAATCGTCATATCGCGTGTTACCGCTGCTTCGACAGCTTTCACGATATCGCGACTGTTACCGCGTGTGGAGATGGCAAGGAGGATGTCACCTGCATGGCCTAACGCCCGAACCTGCTTGGCATAAATCTCGTCATGCAGGCGATCGTTGGCTATCGCTGTTAAGACCACATTATCGGTATTAAGTGCAATGGCAGGTAAACCCGGACGTTCTGTTTCAAAACGATTAATCATGCTGGCAGCAAAATGCTGTGCGTTGGCGGCGGAGGTGCCATTGCCACAACAGAGGATTTTGTTGCCGTTAAGCAGGGAGTGGACCACGGTCATGGCTGCACGGGAAATTGCGTCGGGCAGAGCCTCTGCGGCTGCAATTTGGGTTTGAATGCTTTCAGTAAAGCAGGCTTTAATTCTCTCGAGCACAGTGTTCCCTATCATTTAGTCATTATGAGTGGTCGTTAAAGGCATTTTGTATCCACTCAACATCATTTCCGGTGAAAGCTACCACATCGAACCGGCAATCCACAGTGTCAAAACTGCCATTGTGCCGGGCGAGCCACAAACGAGCGGCATGCAACAGCTTACGCTGTTTAGCAACGGTGATGCTGCCTGCTGCTCCGCCAAAAAAGGCCGATTTGCGATAGCGAACTTCCACAAAAACTGTTGCCAGTTTGTCCTGCATAATCAGGTCGATTTCGCCGCCGCGCTCACGCACATTGGCGGCAATAAAACGCAGTCCCTTGCGTTCCAGCCAGCAACGCGCTCTGGATTCCCACGCGTCGCCGGTCTGCTTACGGGTCAACTGGCCGGGACGATTTGCCCCTGCTGGTATTTGAGCCATGATAACTTCCTGTTAATCACACAATCCTGAGTGGCGGTTAAATCACCGGTATTACCATTGATTTCAAAACCTGGCACCTGGCGCATTTGCGAGAAATTATTGGCCAGCGTCCAGGCATCCGCGCCCATGGCATACAGTCGGGCCAGGGAGTAATCGTTATTCACGCGGCTTAATGCCTGTTGCATCAGCGCCGGGTTGCTGCCTGCAAGCATAGGGATTTCACTGAACTGTAACCCTTCCATCTCGAGGCGGAAGTCCGGGCCTGCGCCGCCCTGGGCGCTACGGGAGCTGGCGTAAAGAATGATGCCGCTCTGGCTGCCGGTTCGCATAACGATCAGCGGTTTAATCAGCGCCATTTCATCCTGGGTTGCCACAATGTAGGCCGCATCGACTTTACCGCCGCCGGTGATTTGCGCATCTGTTGGCGGAGCCGGAATGGTCAGGCCGCCGATGGTCACGCCCTGCTGCTGCGGCAGGCTGGAGGTGACCGGACTCCCGGTCATGGCAATACCCGATCTACCGTTGATCGCCATTTTCAGTTCGGCCATTGAACCCAGCTTTTGCTGTAAGACCATGCCGCCGCCCAGTTTGTGCCACTCTTCGGCAAAGGCGGTTACCACACGCTCGCCGAGCGCACTGCGCGGCACTAACAGCAGCGGCGACTGGCGGCCCTGCTCATGCATATGGTGCGCTGCATCGCGGGCTTCATCTTCCGGCGAGAGGGCGTAGTAGCAGATGTTAGGGCGGTTTTCGACGCGCTCCGGCTGATTCAACGCCAGCACGTTCAGCGTTGTATGGCTACGCATCAGCTCCTCAACGTGGTTCTTCAACAGCGGGCCGACAACGATACTGGCGCCGTCCTGCTGAACCTGATTGAGGATTTGATCCAGCGGTAATGCGCTGGTGTCATAAATTTTGAGCGAGGCAGCGGGATTTGCGGGCGTCACCGCGACGGCAGGCGTCACTACCGTTGGCTGCGTTGCGACGGGAGCCTCAGCGGTGTTCTGCTCTTCGGCGGTAACCTGTTCTGAAGGTTGTGCCTGAGGCGCGGTAACCGGTTCCGCTGTTTGTGCGCCGGTGAGGTCGTTGACATTGGTCTGTGACGGACTAACCACATCAGCAGTGGTATTCACATTCGCCGCCTGAGCGGCCTGTTCGGGCACCGCCGGGCCAGACACGGTTGTGGTTCCGCTCTTCGCCGCTTCAAAACCTTGTTGGATGGTGCGGCCGAAGACCGCCGCCTGACCGTTTAACGGCAAAAGCAGGGCAATCTGGTTCACCGAGGCCGGGCGGAAGTTTTGCACATTAGACAGTTGACTCGGTAGCATCAGCGCGCCCGGATTGCGCGGGTAACGCTGCTGCCAGTCGGCGATCCCGCCCTTCAACATGCTCGGATCGTTGCGGTTATCGAACCACATCTGCTGCAGATCCAGCCAGCCTTGCAGCGTTGCTTCATCGGCGTTGATCACCAGGGCTTTGGCCTGATCCTCGGTCATTGAGGACAGCGCCTGCCAGGTAGCATCGATATTCTTCTGCTTTTCCGGCGCGCTTGCGAGCAACTGCTGCTGAGCAATTAAGGCGCGAAGCAGCGTCAGGGACGGCTTGCCCTGCGACGCCGCGATCCCCATTTGCCAGTAACGAGCCTGCTGGTTGTTATCAAGCCCGGTCGGGTCAATCTGAGCCAGCAGAGCCTGCGCGCCGCCAAAATCCTGTTGAGAGAGTTTAAGCCCGGCGGTCAGCAAAGCCTGTTCAAGACGCTGGGCATTGTTCAGATCCTGCGGCAACTGAGCAAGCAGCTCGCTTGCATGCTGGGTTTTGCCTTCTTTAATCAGTGCACGAATGGCGAGTAATTGCCAGTTGGTCTTGCTATCATCTGCGCTTTGCTGCATCTGGTGCAGGTAGAAACCTGAATCGGCCTGCGCGGCGCCCTGCATATGCTCATCGCTCTGGTCGTGAGTTTGGGTGCCGCAGCCTGCAAACAGCAGAGCGGCCAGCACGACAGGCAGGCAGCGCATGGCTTTTGAACGTAGAAATGTTGACGGTAGCATTCTGTATCCAGTGATATTTTTTACGCAATGCTCAATATTAAATCGGCAATACGGATGAAACAATGAAACAACACGAATCAGCGGACAATTCTCAAGGCCAGCTCTACATTGTCCCCACGCCAATTGGCAATCTGGGGGATATTACCCAGCGTGCGCTCACCGTATTGCAGGATGTCGATCTTATTGCCGCTGAGGATACCCGGCATACCGGGTTATTGCTTGCGCATTTTGCCATTAATGCGCGACTGTTTGCCCTTCACGATCACAATGAGCAACAAAAAGCCGAAACGCTGGTAGCAAAACTGAAGGAAGGGCAGAACATTGCGCTGGTCTCCGATGCGGGCACGCCGCTGATTAACGATCCGGGCTACCATCTGGTGCGCACCTGCCGTGAAGCGGGTATCCGCGTGGTTCCGCTGCCTGGTCCCTGTGCCGCTATCGCCGCCTTAAGTGCTGCGGGCTTGCCATCGGATCGTTTTTGTTACGAAGGTTTTCTGCCTGCCAAATCTAAAGGCCGTCGTGACACCTTACAGGCGCTGGAAGCTGAACCGCGCACTCTGATTTTTTATGAATCCACTCATCGTCTGCTGGAAAGTCTGGAAGATATGGTGACGGTGCTGGGTGAAGCGCGCTATGTGGTGCTGGCGCGTGAGCTGACCAAAACCTGGGAATCCATCTACGGCGCTCCGGTGGGCGAACTGCTGGCCTGGGTTAAAGAAGATGAAAATCGCCGCAAAGGCGAGATGGTACTGATTGTGGAAGGTTATAAAGCGCAGGAAGAGGCATTGCCTGCCGATGCGTTGCGCACCCTGGCCCTGTTGCAGGCCGAACTGCCCCTGAAGAAAGCTGCAGCGCTGGCGGCAGAGATCCACGGCGTGAAGAAAAATGCTCTCTACAAATACGCGCTGGAGCAGCAGGGGGAGTAATGCAATGAGTCGCTACCAGCCCCCCTTTTGCATCACTCCCGCCATTCTTAATCTGGTGGTTGAGATTGGCGAGCTGCTGGGACACTGGTCGGCTCAAACCGGCAGGCAGTCGCCGCTACTGCGCAAAGAGAACCGGATCCGTACGATCCAGGCCTCGCTGGCAATAGAACATAACAGTCTGAATACCGATCAGGTCACCGCGTTGATGGATGGAAAGCGTGTCCTTGCACCTGCAAAAGATATTCAGGAAGTCAGAAATGCGATTCTGGCTTATGAGCGGATGTCGCAATGGCATCGCGCGGATCTCAACGATCTTCTTACCGCCCACCGTTTATTGATGACGGGTCTGGTCGACGGTCCAGGTGCGCTACGACAAGAAGATGCTGGTATTTATCGCGATCGGCAGGTCATTCATATGGCACCGCCAGCCAGCCAGGTACCCCGGTCGATGAATGATTTGCTGGCATGGCTGGATAAAACGGATTTGCATCCGCTGGTCGCAAGTTCGGTTTTCCACTATGAGTTTGAGTTTATTCATCCCTTTGCCGATGGTAACGGGCGTATGGGGCGGCTGTGGCAAACGCTCATCCTCAGTCAATGGCGCCAGGAGCTGGCGTGGCTGCCTGTCGAAACCCTGATTCATTATCAGCAAGAGCGGTATTACGCAATCCTGGGGCAGTGTGATAATGCCAGTGACTGCACGCCATTTGTTATGTTTATGCAGGAGAATTTGGCGTTGGCCCTAAAGGAAGGCCTACAAGTATCACCCGATATGTCGGAACAAATGTCGGAACAAATGTCGGAACAAATGTCGGAACAACCTCGCGTACTTTTAAAGGCAGCAGAAAGCGAAATAGTCCGTCTGCTCTGCGCCGAACCATCCCTTACGGCCAAAGCGCTTGCGGAGGTAATGAAGGTTTCAGCCCGAACCATCGAACGTCATCTGCAATCGCTGCAGGCAAAAGGCGTGTTGATGCGTATTGGAGAGAAAAAAGGCGGTAGCTGGCGGGTAAAATAGTGCGTCGGTAATGAACAAAGGTGGCATCTGACGATGCCACCGCAGATTGCGGCAACTGACGAAACCGGCTATGGCGGTGTGTTTTGCCCCTTTTTCTCAGACAATAATCACTTCTTTACCCATTTTGCCGAGTGCGCTTTTATCTTTCTCGCTAATCCCCTCGTCGGTGATAACGCAGTCGATTTTGTCCATCGGCAACACCTGGTTGAAGCCACGACGATTAAACTTACTGGCATCCAGCACCGCCACCACTTTGTGCGCCGCTGCGGCCATCACGCTGCTGATGGAATAGCCTTCGTTGAAGGTTGTAATGCCATTGGTGGTATCAATGCCATCTGCGCCAACAAACATCAGGTCAGCGCTGATACCCTGCAAAGAGCGCTCGGCAATGGTGCCATGCATGGAGTGGGTTTTATGTCGCACCGTGCCGCCGCATACCACAAGCGTGATGTCTTTATTTTCCGACAGAGCAAAGGCGGCGGGAAGGTTATTGGTAATGACGGTGATATTGGCTTTCTTTGCCAGCGCTTCGGCTATAAGCATCGTCGTGCTGCCACTGTCGAGGATAACGGTCATCCCTTCTTCAATCATGGCGGCGGCGGCCTGGGCAATACGTTTCTTCGGATCACTGGCCAGCTTGTAGCGTTCTTCAAGGCCCACTTCCTGGTTTTCGCTGTCCATCATGCTGATCCCAGGTTTAGCTGCGCCGCCATGGAAACGGGTGACCAGCCCTTTTTCTTCCAGTAAGCGCAGATCGGCACGAATGGTCACTTCAGAGATAGCAAAGGTATTTGAAAGTTCGATAACCGACACGCTCCCTTGGGTATTCACCATATCGACGATTTTGTTCCTTCGTTCAAATGAGTTCATATTGATTTACCTGAGAATTAACTCTGGATAGTGTAATCGAAGGGTTGTGAAAGTTGAACGCTAACTTTCGAAAGTAAATGTGAGCCAGCTCAGGTTGCTGGCTCTATCACTTAGTCGAACTGCAGCAGGATTTTTCCCTGCATTGGCGCGCCGTTGAGCGCCTGGACGGCTTCTGCATAACTGTCTGGATCGCCGCGATGTGCGATAAGCGGCTCAAGCTGCAAGCGTTTTTCCGTTAACAGACGCGCAGCTGTTTCCCATTCTTCACCGGGCCATGGGCCGGAGTAGTTCATCCAGCTTCCCAGCACCGCCAGTTCTTTACGCAAAATTTGCCCGAATACAGTGGCCGTCAACGTCAGGTCGTGGTGCAGAGTGCCTACCAGCGCCAGTTGTGCTCGTGGCCCGGCAATCTCGATCGCCAGCGAGACGGTTTGCGGAGCGCCCGCGGTTTCCAGTACCAGCTGATCGAAGCGGTTTTCAGAAAGCAGTTCCTGAATGTGTGATGCGCTCAGCTCGCGGCTGTTGAAAGCGTGTGTAGCACCAAGCTTTTTCGCCAGCGTGAGTTTTTCCGGATTGATATCAATTGCCGTTACGCTTTTTGCCCCCAGGGCCAGTGCGCATTGCATCGCCAGCAGCCCAATGGTCCCTGCGCCGACAATCACCACGTTCTTATCTGCACATCCTCCCGCAAGGTGGAATGCATGCAGACCCACGGTAATCGGCTCGATAAAAGCACCGTCTTCGATGGTCATCTTTTCGGGCAGGCGGTAGAGATTAGCGCGGCGTACCACTACATATTCTGCATTGCCGCCATCACTGCGTGAACCGACAAACTGGTAGTGCTTGCACAACGAAAAGTATTTTTTGCGGCACTCCGGGCAATCGAAGCAGGGGAGTAGAGGGACACAGGCGACGGCATCGCCCACGCTGAGATCGTTGACCTGCTTGCCGCAGGCTTCCACATATCCACTGAATTCATGTCCGAGGGTAATCGGGTAGAAATGGGCACTGTTAGCAAAAATACGCGGGATATCGGAGCCACACAGGCCGGAGCTGACCACCCTGACTTTAACGTCATCTTCATGCTGTACCTGAGGTTCAGGGCGTTCTTCAACGCGCACGTTTCCCTCAGCGTGAATAACCACTGATTTCATAACACTCTCCAGGAATGAAAGCGGGGAGCGAAGGCTCCCCAAAGATCAGGATGTGACCTGAGTTTGCTGCGCGAGGGCGGCTTTTTCTGCCGCAGAGAAGTTACGTGCTCTGCGCCAGGTCAGCAGGACACCCGCCAGGTAAATCGCACCGATGACTGCGAAACCGACGATGTTCTGCCAGGTAAAGAGCTGGATGAGTAGCCAGGTAATCGGCGAGCCGCCCTGGTCCATCGATGCCACCATTCCACCTGCTTTCAACGCACCTGCATTTGCCGCAAGCTGGGTGTGCAGGCCGATAGTCTGTGTTGCAATCCACAGTGTGATACTCATGATGATTACGCCAGAGATCAGTGTGCGGAACAGATTGCCCTGATGCATCGCCACAGCCATGGCGACGAAGAAACCGATAGTGGCGAGGTCTCCGAACGGCAACACCTGATTTCCAGGAACTAACACCGCAATCAGGATGGTCAACGGGATAAATATCAGGCTCGCAGAGACCACCGAGGTGTGACCAAGCAGCAGGGCCGGGTCGAGACCAATCAGGAACTCCTGGCTACCGAATTTAGCCTGCAGGCGTTTACGTGCATGCTTAGCAATCGGGGTTAAACCATCCATGATTGGTTTGATCACTCGTGGCATCAGCAGCATTACGGCAGCGGTTTTGACGGCCAGCTGCAACACGCCTTTGGCGTCGTAACCCGCAAGTAAACCGATGACAATCCCCATCACAAAGCCCACGGTGACGGGTTCACCAAACGGGCCAAAGCGTTTTTGAATGTCATCTGCGCTAAAGTGAATGCGGTTCAGCCCTGGGATCTTTTCGATAATGGTATCCACCAGCACGGCGATCGGGCCGAGGTAAGCGGAGCTACCGTGAGGAATCGCAATGCCCTCCAGGCCGAAGAAGTCGCGGGTGTCTTTGGCAAACCAGTCGCCCAGTTTGTAGACGAAGGCCGCATGAGCCACTACGCCCAGAATCCCAATCCAGTAAGAGCCAGTGGCAAGATGCAGCATCGCGCCGGTGAAGGTCATGTGCCAGATGTTCCAGATATCAACGTTGACCACGCGGGTCATGCGTGTCACCAGCATCAGGACGTTAACCCCAATGGCAATCGGGATCGCAACGAGAGCGATTTGCGAAGCCCAGGTCATGGGCGAAGAACCCGGTCAACCTACATCAATGACATGCAGGTTAATCTGGAACTGTTCGGCCATGGCTTTCGCTGCCGGGCCTATGGAGTCGAGCATCAGGCCGATGACCAGGCCGATCCCAACAAAGCCGATGCCGATGTGTAAACCGGATTTAAAGCAGTCCCCGAGCTTCATCCCCAACAGTTTTGAGAAGATGATGATAACCAAAGGCAGCATGACCGTTGGGCCTAAGTCGAGGATGTAGCGCATGATTTCGCTAAACATGACGTTACCCCACAAGAATGGTCAGTATTTTTTGTTGCAGCGCTTCGATGCCAACGCCGGAGACAAACGGCATGCCGTGAACAACCGGAATATCGTCGAAGGTACGCTCCACTTTTGCTGTTGTGCAGATAAGGTCTGCACCATCCATGTAGGTTTCGATTTCATTCACCCGGCACTGCACCAGCTCAACGGTAATGTTGTTTGCTTCGCAGAGTTCGCGGATTTCTTCAGCAGCCATGGTGGATGTGGCAACAGCGCCTCCACAGGCGACAATAACTTTACGTTTCATTGGGTACTCCTTTTATTATCAGTATCTTATAAAGCCTGAGAGCTGCTTTCAGGCTCAAGGATGGTTTCCCGAAAAAGCGTTGCCAGGCGCTCGGACGGCGCACTTAACAAAGCCTCCAGCGAGTTCGGGTTCTGTAGCTCACCAAACAGGCGGCGCAGGAGCTTAAGCTGCGCCGTAGGGTTCTCAACAATCAGGGCGATAATCAGTGAAACGGCGATTTCGCTGTCATCATCGGCCTGTTGAAAATTCACCGGTTTATCCGGACGGATCAAATAGATAGCGGCGGACTTCGCATGAACCGCTTCGCAGTGCGGAATCGCGACGGCGTGGCATTCAAGAGCGATGCCCGTCGGGTAGTTCGCCTCCCGCTCAATCAGCGCGGCCGGCCAGGTTTCATGCACTACACCTTTCGCCAGCATCTCGTCGCCAATATGCTCCAGCACCTGCTGGCGTGAGCTAAATTCAATTCCGGTTCGGACAAAAAGTTGACTCATACATTCTCCAGGAATCAGGCTGTTTCTTCGGCGCATCCGTAGCGGTAAGCGCGCAATACATCCTGTATTTTGTCATTGATTAGATTTTGTGGTGTCGCGACATACTCATTATGTAATACACGTTCAAACTGTAAAGGCAGGTACTGGCTGAGTAATCCGAGCGGCAGAGTGGTGGCGCTCAGATTGGCAATGAGCTTCTCCACGCTCTGGCGAATACGTGGGTGCGGCCAGTAGTAGCGAATGCGGTCGGAAAGGCTGAAGTGAATGTCCACCATGGCTTCGCTCCAGGCCGGACGGTAGTACTTTTTCCAGTATCCCGGTTCGTTCAGCATCACTTCGTCGATGACGTCCAGCACCCGGCTGCGGTTTTCCGGTGCAATCAACTCGTTTTCCATTTGAGCAAGGGCAAAGATGGCTTCGCGCAGCGCGAAGGTCAGTGCCGGACCGACTTTCAGAATCGCAAAGTGATCGCCGACCAGCGCACGATATGCCTGACGTGACTGATAATCGGTTGAGTGCGCTTCGTAGACCATCGGAGTCTGACGGATCCAGGCTGAGAGCGCCTCGGCTTCTTGCGGTTGGTAGTGAATGATCTGCGTGTGGTCAAATTCCACGCCTGGCTGTACCACCATACCGACAACGCGGTCCATCGCAGCGTCCAGCCCCAGGGCATGGAAGGCAACACGATGCGTTTCAAGGGTCATTGCTGCATCTTCCACTCGGGTTACATGCACTCTGCTGATGCTACTGGCTTCACCGCCGGGTACCGGCACTTCGGTACCAATGATGTAGGTCAGTGATTTTTTCAGCTCATCACTGGCGGTTTCTTCTGCCGCCTGACAAAGACGTGCGGCACGCTCGGCAACCACTTTCGGATCCAGCGGAACCGGATCATCGGCGCAGGACATGGAGGCATCCAGGTGAATTTTGCTGAAGCCCGCGGCAACGTAGGCTTTGATCAGATCGACAGATTTTTCCATCGCCGTAGCAGCGGGTTCGTTTTGCCAACAGTTCGGTCCCAGATGATCGCCGCCCAGAATCAGCCGTTCCTGCGGGAAGCCCACCTCTTTTGCAATCGATAAAACAAAGTCCCGAAAATCAGCCGGTTTCATGCCGGTGTAGCCGCCAAACTGGTTCACCTGGTTTGATGTCGCTTCAATCAGTACCTTTTTATCGGTATGCGCATCGAAACGCAGCGTGGCTTCAATTACCATCGGGTGCGCCGAGCAGACTGAGCAAATACCGAGATGTTCTCCTGCCTTATGGCGGGCAATAATGTCTTTCACTTTATTCCTCCGGGATGTTTCTGAATATTTTCAACAATTAATCAAATGCTTTCACAATTTTCCTTCGCAACCGCAGTCGGCAATAACTTTACGCACCACTTCTTTCATGGCGGTTTTAGCCGGTACCAAGTAATGGCGAGGATCGCTGGCGTCGGGGTGAGCGGCCAGATAAGCCTTCAGGGCGTCGGAAAAGGCGATCTTCAGTTCAGTGGCAACATTGACCTTGCAGATACCCAGTGAGATGGCTTTGCGGATATCTTCAGCAGGCAAACCAGAAGCGCCGTGCAGCACCAGTGGGATATCTACGAGCTGGCGAATCTCTGCCAGCCGTTCAAAATCGAGCTTAGGAGTGGCTGTGTACAAACCGTGGGCAGTGCCGATAGCGACGGCCAGAGAATCAATGCCCGTTTTTTTCACAAATTCAAAGGCTTGATCCGGGTTGGTGTAGAGCGCGTCTTTTCCGTCCACTACCAGGTCATCTTCCTCGCCGCTCAGTCTGCCGAGTTCGGCTTCGACGCTGACGTCATAGCGATGGCAGTAGTCGGTGACGGTTTTTACCAGATCGATATTGTCGGCAAAAGACAGATGGGAGCCATCGATCATGGCGGAGCGTACGCCTGCCAGTACTTTGCTTTTGACGTCCTCAAGCTTCTCATGATGATCAAGGTGGATGGCGAGCGGTTGGTTATAGGTTTTCGCCAGTTCGCCGGCAATGGCCACAATATTACCGATACCGGCGTAACTGAAGGTACCAGGCGTTCCTGCGACAATCAGTGGTGAACGCAACTCCGCAGAGGTCTCCACGACAACCTGCAGAGTCTCAAGGTTATGGATATTGAATGCCGGGACGGCATAGCCTTCCTGTTGCGCCTTGTGCAGCATCGCTTTCGTCGAAATGATATACATCCTGCCTCCGAAACATTTCGTTTGTTTTCTTCGAAAGAATGTATAGGGTTTCGTAACGTTGTTTTGTGATTTGAGTCAGAAAAATGAAAGGTTCGAAAGTGAAAGCAAGTTTGTGAAAGGGAAGGCGCTGAGAAGCGAGAGGGTTAAGACGCATGGAATTTGCAAATAACAGGCAAAAAAAAGCATGGCCGAAGCCATGCTAATAAACGATGAGATTGTTTTTCTAATAAATCAAGTCACCGGAGCCGGGTTAAACACAGCCAGCTGGTTGTGCAGACCCCATTGATCCGAGAAGGTTTTCTTACGGCCGCTCGCCACATCCAGGATGAAGTGGAACAGTTTCCAGCCCACATCCTCAATGGACTCTTCGCCAGTGGCGATGGTGCCCGCGTTAATGTCCATCAGGTCAAACCAACGGTTTGCCAGTTCGGTACGGGTGGCCATTTTAATCACCGGCACAGCCATCAGGCCGTACGGCGTACCGCGACCGGTGGTAAAGACCTGCACGGTAATACCAGAGGCAACCTGCTGGGTACCACAGACGAAGTCGCTCGCCGGGGTTGCTGCGTAGATCAGACCACGCTTGGTCGGACGCTGGCCCGGAGACAGAACTTCAACGATGGCGCTTTTACCGGACTTAGCGATAGAGCCAAGGGCTTTTTCCACCACGTTAGCCAGACCGCCTTTTTTGTTACCCGGGGATGGGTTAGCGCTGCGGTCGGTTTTGCCCATGTCCAGATAGTTGTCGTACCAGGCCATCTCTTCGAGCAGGCGTTTGCCCACTTCTTCGGTTACCGCGCGCGGCGTTAACAGATGGATGGCATCACGTACTTCTGTTACTTCAGAGAACATGACGGTCGCGCCGCAACGCACGAACAGGTCAGAGGCATAACCCACTGCCGGGTTGGCGGTTACGCCGGAGAACGCATCGCTACCACCACACTGGGTGCCAACAACCAGTTCTGACGCCGGGCAGGTTTCACGCTTGCGCAGGTTCAGTTTTGCCAGGTGACGTTCAGCCACTTGCAGAATGTCGTCAACCATAGAGCGGAAGCCAACATGGTGCTCGTCCTGCAAGCGAACGATGCTTGCATCGTCAACTGCGATAGCTTTCACATCTTCGGTACCCTGCAACAGACGCTCTGGTTGCAGTTTTTCACAACCCAGACCAATCACCATCACTTCACCACCGAAGTTCGGGTTCAGCGAGATGTTATGGATGGTACGGATCGGAACGACGGCTGCCGGAGCGTTAATTGCCACGCCGCAACCATACAGGTGGTTCAGACCCACGACGCCATCCACGTTCGGATATTTCGGCAGCAGATCTCGTTCAATAATTTTCACAACATAATCAACCACGCCTGCAACGCAATGCACGCTGGTGGTAATGCCGAGCAGATTCTTGGTGCCGACGCTGCCATCCGCATTGCGGTAGCCTTCGAAGGTATAACCTTCCAGCGGCGGTAAATCTTCAGGCACTTTGGTTGCCAGCGGCAGAGTATTCAGCGGTGGCGCTTTAGGCAGCTCAACCGTGGATTCATCGATCCAGCTCCCACGGGCAACATCACGCACTGCATAGCCGATCACTTCGCCATAACGGATGATTTCACCGTGATGAGGAATATCTACCAGCGCAACTTTGTGGCCTTGCGGGATATGTTCAATTAACTCCAGGCCATCAGGAAAACGGGTTCCTGCTTTTAAGCCATTGTCATTAACGATGATCGCGACATTGTCGGTCTCATGCACTTTAATATAAAACGCCGTAGGCGATTGCTGTCTAATTTCAATGTCGGCCATTGTCAGGTAATCTCCAGCTAACTTTACGATGCATTACTCAAAAAAGAGAAAAGAGGGACTGTTCTGTAATTATCAGAAATTAAAACCTCGTTAGTTGAAATAAGGATGTCAGGAGTTCCAATAATAAAATGTGATCTAAATCACTTATTTTCGTGATTACCCGCCTGCTCTGGGGGGGAATTCTAAGATCTGTGCATCAGCGCCCAGGCTTATGTGCATATGCTCAAAATAATCTTCTTAACTTAAGCCAAAATTGAGCAACACGCCAGTGCGTCGCCAATGGGTGATGTTTATACTGAGCGATAATAAAATTGAATATGCCAATACCTGATAATAGCTTCGAGAGCTTATTAATAAGTCGGGTAAATTACACATCAAAATAATTATATTTTTAAATTAGAAGTGCCCGAGGGGGTTTATTATGTCTGTACAAAATAATGTCGAAGTGAAGCGGAGTGTTCCTACCCGTTATTTAATTTTGCTGATTATATTCATTGTAACAGCAATTAACTATGCGGATCGCGCAACGCTGTCCATCGCCGGAACCGAAGTCGCTAAAGAGTTGCAGCTTGACTCTGTATCAATGGGTTACATCTTCTCCGCATTTGGCTGGGCTTACCTGCTGATGCAAATCCCAGGCGGCTGGCTGCTTGACCGTTTCGGTTCGAAGAAAGTTTATACCTACAGCTTGTTCTTCTGGTCGCTCTTTACCTTCCTGCAAGGTTTTGTCGATATTTTCCCGATAGCATGGGCTGGTATCTCCATGTTTATCATGCGTTTTATGCTGGGCTTCTCTGAAGCGCCGTCCTTCCCGGCCAACGCCCGTATCGTGGCAGCCTGGTTCCCGGCGAAAGAGCGTGGTACCGCATCCGCTATCTTTAACTCCGCACAATATTTCTCACTGGCGCTGTTCTCACCGCTGCTGGGCTACCTGACCTTTGCCTGGGGCTGGGAACATGTGTTTACCGTGATGGGTGGTATGGGCTTTGTACTGACCGCAATTTGGGTTAAGTATATGCATAACCCAACCGACCATCCGCGTATGACTCGTGAAGAGCTGGACTATATCTCTGCCAATGGTGCAGTTGTAGATATGGACCACAAGAAAGAAGATGCCGCCAGCCAGAAAGGTCCAAAACTGGACTATATCAAGCAACTGCTGACTAACCGCATGATGCTTGGCGTATTCTTTGGCCAGTACTTCCTGAACACAATCACCTGGTTCTTCCTGACATGGTTCCCTATTTACCTGGTACAGGAAAAGGGCATGTCGATTCTGAAAGTGGGTTTCGTTGCGTCCATTCCGGCACTCTGCGGATTTGGCGGTGGTGTATTAGGCGGCCTGTTCTCTGACTACCTGATCAAACGCGGTTTCTCCCTGACCGTGGCGCGTAAATTCCCTATCGTTGTTGGGATGCTGCTGGCCTCCAGCATCATTCTGTGTAACTACACCGATAACACCGTGCTGGTCATCGCACTGATGGCACTGGCATTTTTCGGAAAAGGCTTTGGCGCGTTGGGCTGGCCAGTTATCTCCGATGTCGCACCGAAAGAAATTGTCGGTCTGTGTGGCGGCGTGTTTAACGTGTTCGGTAATGTGGCGTCCATTGTTACTCCGTTAGCAATTGGATACATGGTTAAAGAGTTGCATTCATTTAACGGTGCGTTGATCTTTGTTGGCTGTTCGGCCCTGATGATGATGGTGTGCTACCTGTTCGTGGTCGGCGACATCAAACGCATGGAATTGAAAAAGTAAGCAACGACAAAAAATTAAGGTGCAAAAGATGAGTAACGATATTTTCCCGAACAAATTTAAAGCTGCACTGGCGGCTAATCAGGTTCAAATCGGTTGTTGGTCGGCGCTGGGCAGTCACATCAGTGCTGAAGTTCTGGGGCTGGCGGGTTTTGACTGGCTGCTTCTGGACGGTGAACACGCCCCTAACGACGTGCTCTCTTTTGTACCGCAGTTGATGGCGCTGAAAGGCAGCTCAAGTGCACCGGTCGTACGTATCCCTGAAAACGACCCTATTGTGTTCAAGCGTCTGCTGGATATCGGTTTCTACAACTTCCTCGTGCCGTTCGTGGAAACCGCTGAAGAAGCAGCAAGCGCCGTATCTGCCACCCGTTATCCGCCAGAAGGCACTCGTGGTGTGTCGGTTTCTCACCGTGCCAACATGTTCGGTACCGTGCCGGATTACTTCGCACAGTCTAACAAAAACATCAGCATCATCGTGCAGATCGAAAGTCAGGAAGGCGTGGATAACCTCGACGCAATTCTTGAGACCGACGGCGTTGACGGTGTCTTCGTAGGCCCGAGCGATCTGGCGGCAACCCTGGGTTATATCGGCAATGCTGCGCACCCGGAAGTACAGCGCACCATTCAACACATCTTTGCTCGTGCGAAAGCACATGGCAAACCGAGCGGTATCCTGGCGCCAGTAGAAGCTGATGCTCGCCGTTATCTGGATTGGGGCGCGACCATTGTTGCTGTCGGCAGCGACCTGGGCGTGTTCCGTGCGGGTACGCAGAAACTGGCTGATACCTACAAAAAATAATCAAACCACCATTGAATAAAGAGAGAGACGCAATTATGACGATGAAAGTTGGTTTCATTGGCCTGGGCATCATGGGTAAACCAATGAGTAAAAACCTCATTAAAGCAGGTTACTCACTGGTGGTCTCCGACCGCAATACTGAAGTGGTCGCTGAACTGATTGCCGCTGGCGCAGAGTCCGCAACCAGCGCGAAAGATATTGCTGAACAGTGTGATGTGATCATCACCATGCTGCCTAACTCCCCGCACGTGAAAGAAGTTGCGCTGGGTAAAGGCGGCATTATCGAAGGCGCGAAAGCAGGTACTGTGCTGATCGATATGAGCTCCATCGCACCGCTGGCCAGCCGTGAAATTAGCGAAGGCCTGAAAGCGAAAGGCGTTGCTATGCTGGACGCACCGGTAAGCGGCGGCGAGCCTAAAGCTATCGACGGCACCCTGTCCGTGATGGTTGGCGGTGATAAAGCGCTGTTCGACAAATACTACGATCTGCTGAAAGCGATGGCGGGTTCCGTTGTTCATACCGGTGATATCGGTGCAGGTAACGTAACCAAACTGGCAAACCAGGTCATCGTAGCGCTGAACATTGCTGCAATGTCTGAAGCACTGACTCTGGCAACCAAAGCAGGCGTTAACCCGGAACTGGTATTCCAGGCAATCCGTGGTGGTCTGGCTGGTAGCACCGTGCTGGAAGCAAAAGCACCTATGGTTCTGGATCGTAACTTCAAACCAGGTTTCCGCATCGACCTGCACATCAAAGATCTGTCCAACGCACTGGATACTTCTCATGGTGTGGGCGCTCAGCTGCCGCTGACTGCTGCCGTCATGGAAATGATGCAGGCACTGCGTGCTGATGGTCACGGTAGTGACGACCACAGCGCTATCGCGTGCTACTACGAAAAACTGGCGAAAGTAGAAGTCTCTCGCTAATAAGAAGGGCGCGGGAACGCGCCCTTGAATTCTTATATATCGCCCTCTTAATCGGTTATTTATGCGTGTCACCAGAAGAGGGCGGTGTACGCCTTGCGCGGCAAAGTCAGGCAAATCAACTATGAAAATCGTAATCGCCCCAGACTCTTATAAAGAAAGCCTTTCTGCTACCGAGGTAGCCCAGGCGATAGAAAAAGGATTTCGGGAAATTTTCCCGGACGCTCAATACGTTTCAGTTCCGGTCGCGGACGGCGGTGAAGGAACGGTTGAGGCCATGATTGCCGCCACAAAAGGTACGTCGCATACCGCTTCGGTCACCGGTCCGTTAGGTGAAGAAGTGAATGCAAGCTGGGGTATGTCCGGCGACGGTAAAACAGCCTTCATTGAAATGGCGGCCGCGAGTGGACTGGCACTTGTGCCCCCGGAATTACGCAACCCATTGATCACCACTTCGCGCGGCACCGGGGAACTTATTCTGCACGCGCTGGAACATGGGGCAAAAAATATCATCATCGGCATTGGCGGCAGTGCCACCAATGATGGCGGCGCAGGCATGGTACAGGCGCTGGGCGCTAAGCTTTGTGACGCGAACGGTGTCGAAATCGGCAACGGCGGCGGCAGCCTGATGAGCCTCAATGCCATTGATATCAGCGGCCTGGATCCACGCCTGAGCGACTGCACCATCCGCGTTGCCTGTGACGTCACCAATCCACTGACCGGCGAACAGGGCGCATCCCGCATCTTCGGACCACAGAAAGGCGCAACCGAAGCGTTGATCGTCGAACTGGACAGAAACCTGGGCCACTATGCTGATGTGATCAAAAAGTCACTGAACGTTGATGTGAAAAACGTACCGGGATCCGGCGCAGCTGGCGGTATGGGTGCGGCATTAATGGCGTTTCTCGGTGCCGAGTTGCGCAGCGGGATTGAGATTGTAACCCAGGCGCTGAACCTGGAAGAGCATATCCATGACTGTACGCTGGTGGTCACCGGTGAAGGTCGTATCGACAGCCAGAGCATCCACGGTAAAGTACCGGTGGGTGTGGCCAATGTGGCGAAGAAATACCACAAGCCAGTGATCGGTATTGCCGGTAGCCTGACCCGTGATGTGGGCGTGGTACACCAGTACGGCATCGATGCGGTATTTAGCGTATTGACCAGCATTGGTACCCTGGAAGAGGCCTTCCGTGGTGCATTCGACAACATTTATCGCGCTTCACGCAATATTGCTGCCACTTTGCAGGTTGGCATGCACGCTGAAGGGTGACATCGGCGCGCAAACCCTCTATACTGCGCGCCGAAGCTGACCAGACAGTCGCCGCTTCGTCGTCGTCCTCCTTGGGGGAGACGGGCGAAGGGGAGGAAAGTCCGGGCTCCATAGGGCAGGGTGCCAGGTAACGCCTGGGGGGGAAACCCACGACCAGTGCAACAGAGAGCAAACCGCCGATGGCCCACGCAAGTGGGATCAGGTAAGGGTGAAAGGGTGCGGTAAGAGCGCACCGCGCGACTGGTAACAGTTCGTGGCACGGTAAACTCCACCCGGAGCAAGGCCAAATAGGGGTTCACAAGGTACGGCCCGTACTGAACCCGGGTAGGCTGCTTGAGCCAGTGAGCGATTGCTGGCCTAGATGAATGACTGTCCAACGACAGAACCCGGCTTATCGGTCAGTTTCAACTCTTAAAGAACCCCGCTTCGGCGGGGTTTTTGCTTTTCAAGAGCAATAAGCACAGATGACTGTCCAACGACGCTCTCTATAAAAGGAAAGCGGCTTACCGGCCAGTTTCAACTGCTTCAGGCAAAACCCGCTTCGGCGGGGTTTTTGCTTTTCCGGGTATCTGAAAATATGCTCGATCGGCCCCCTCTCCCTTTTGGGGAGAGCAGCTGTGTTTAAAGTCAATGGGTGGCAGCTAACCTGCCGCCCATTTTGTATTGTCACGCACCATGGCG
>NZ_CBFFRJ010000073.1:0-26141 GCF_965644225.1 Phytobacter sp. V91
TTTTCTCTTCAACCGAACCGGCTACTTAGTGTGAAGTGATTCACATCCGCCGTGTCGATGGAGGCGCATTATAGGGATCCAAACTTTTAGCACAAGCGTTTTTTAGATCTTTTTATCTAACTGCTGCTTTTCCATTCTTTTCGTCCAGATCCCGTACGATCTGCTCAAAATCTGATGAGCAAAAGGGTTGCACAAGACCTCTATTGCTACCAAAGTCATCAATACCACCTATTGTTGATGAGGTAACTATGTCTGCGGTACTACGTCCTTATAAAGATCTTTTCCCCAAATCAGGCCAGCGAGTCATGATTGATGCCACCAGCGTGGTCATTGGTGATGTCCGAATCGGGGACGATGTTGGCATCTGGCCTTTGGTCGCCATCCGTGGCGACGTCAATTATGTTGAGATAGGCGCCCGCAGCAATATTCAGGATGGCAGTGTTTTGCACGTCACCCATAAGTCCTCTTACAACCCGGAAGGTAACCCTCTCATTATTGGAGAAGAGGTCACTGTAGGGCATAAGGTAATGCTCCATGGCTGCACAATCGGCAACCGGGTACTTGTCGGTATGGGATCAATTTTGCTTGATGGTGTAGTCATTGAAGATGATGTGATGATTGGGGCGGGCAGTCTGGTTCCTCAGAACAAGCGCCTGGAGAGCGGCTATTTATATCTCGGCAGCCCGGTAAAACAGATCCGCCCTCTCAGCGAAGCTGAAATCGCAGGACTGAAATATTCAGCGAACAACTATGTTAAGTGGAAAGATGAGTATTTAGCTCAGGATAACCAGACCCGTCCCTGAGCGTCCTCTTGTTGCTGCTGGATCAGTTGTTCGGCTTCATCTTCCAGATCCCAGCGGCATTGCTGAAAACTTGTCAGCCACTGCGCTGGCGAATCGCCCCCAAAGCGAAGCGCCAGCGTTTCACCACTTATCATGCAGGTGAGCAATATCCCGTTGACCATTGCCGGAAAACAGAGCGCCTGTTCACTGTCGCTCCACTCTTCACGATCGGGAAATTGTATCGCCTGATTCATCCGGCCATTTCCTGCTTGAGCCGATAAATGACAGGCTCAATCTCCGGTAATACCCCGTGCCACAATAATACCGAGTGCGCAGCCTGTCCGACCAACATGCCCAGGCCGTCTGAGCAATGTGTCGCCCCTAGCGACTTGCACCAGCCCAGGAAAGGCGTATCGCCCTGCTGGTAAAACATGTCATAACAGTAAAGTTGAGGATGAATAATGGATTCAGGCAAAGAGGGAATTCCGCCATCAACACCGCTTGATGTTGCATTGATAACCAAATCAAACTGATGTCCAGGGACCTCAACCTCAGTAAGGGCATTGACACTTCCGGTGTGGGCGAAGAGCGCCGCCAGCTCATGTGCCCTGGAAAAAGTGCGATTCACAATCGTCACCGAGCAATCCAGAGACAGTAAAGGAAGCAACACGCCGCGAGCCGCGCCACCCGCCCCAACTAGCAGAATGCGAAATCCAGGCCTGATAAAGGACAAACGCTGTAAATCACTCAACAGACCAATGCCGTCGGTGTTATCTCCCACCAGACGCCCATCTTCGAGCCTCTTCAACGTGTTCACTGCACCCGCTAACGCCGCTCGCTCAGTCAGTTCATCTGCACGGCTAAAGGCTTCTTCTTTAAATGGCATGGTGACGTTAGCCCCCTTTCCACCATTGGCGAAGAAGGTGTTCAGCGTATTGGTAAAGTCATCCAGCGGGGCAAGCATGCGCCCATAAGGATGTTCAATCTGTAACTGCCTGGCAAATTGCGCGTGAATAGAGGGCGATTTGCTGTGCGCAACAGGATTACCAAAAACAACATACGGTTCCATAAAGTTACCCTTGACGGAAAAGTTCGCCGCTAAGGGCGTCACGAATTTCAGAAGGATTAAGGCGACCACCGGTCAGGCCTTCCACAACAGGAAAATTCGCCCCAAATTGCTGGCGAACTTCTTCATCCGTCCGGCAAGGAGCTAAACCAGTCAGATTTGCGCTGGTCGACACCAACGGTTTGCCAAAAGCCTCACACAATGCAATGACCTGAGGATGATCCGTCACACGCACTGCCAGCGAATCAAAACGGCCGGTGAGCCAGCGCGGTGTGGTGGCTTTCGCCGGGAAAACGAAAGTGACCGGCCCTGGCCAACAGGCGAAGATAGCCTGCCGTTGGGTATCGGATAGCATGCTGTCATCTATATAGGGTTTCAGCTGTTCAAAGTTTGCCGCAATCAGGATCAGCCCCTTTTCTACAGGGCGCTGTTTAAGCTCAAGCAGCCGATAGACGGCCTCTTCACTGTCAGGATCACACCCGACACCGAAGACGGCTTCTGTTGGATAAGCGATGACATTTTGATTTTTAAGGATCTCAACCGCAGCAGCGATAGGATCCAGATGCAGGTTATTCTTCACGGGTTTGTTCCGCCGTTACCGGCTGTCCACATTGTTTACTGGCACAGAAATGCTTAACACCCTGCGCCGTCTTTTTCTCGATTAAAAGCGGATAGTGGCATGCAGGACACTCCCCAGCCACCGGTTTGAAATTGATAACGAACTGGCAATCAGGGTAACGATCGCAGGAATGGAATGTCTTACCAAACCGCGAACGTCGCTGAATAAGGTGTCCTGACTGGCACTGCGGGCAAGTAATAGCAGTATCGTCAGGCTTGTCTATTTGTTCTGTATGTGCGCATTCAGGGTAATGACTACAGCCGATAAACATACCAAACCGCCCCTGGCGCAAGGCGAGCAGGGATCCGCACGCGGGACACATTTGCCCTTCCAGAATTTTAACGATATGCCCATCCGCCTGATTTTTCAGAGGACGCACATAGTCACACTCCGGATAGTGGGAACATCCAAGAAACGGACCGTGTTTACCGGAGCGTATAACAAGTTCAGCCCCGCATTGTGGGCAGGGCTCATTGTTGCGCACCGAGAAAAGTGCTGATTTGGCCATAACGACTCAGGAAGCTGCAAAAAGATTAATGCAGCATACCTTCATTCACTTCAAAGAGTAATTCTTCCATTTGCTGGTATGCGTTTTCACACCCTGGAATATTGAAGAGCACCATCAGAATCACCCATTTTAGATCTTCCAAATCGAACTCAGCCGTATCCAGCGCAAGTACACGCTCAATCACCATTTCTCGTGTTTCGAGGTTTAGCACCTGAATTTGCTCCAGGAATAACAAAAATCCACGGCAACTGGCATCCAGCCGGTCGCACTCTTCTGCCATGTAAATGCGCACGGAGAGTGGGTCAGAAGCAAGCTGCATCGGCTCGGCAAGGCCTTCCTGATAATCAGCTAACTTCTCCAGCCAGAGAAGCGCGTTATAGATGTCTTCTCGATCAAAGCCAGCGTCGGTAAGATCCCGTTCCAGTTTGTCCTGATCCACACGCATTTCAGCTTCGTTATGGATGTAAGTCTCAAACAAATACATTAGTACGTCGAACATGGCTTGCCCTCCTCAATCGGACATAGCCGCCGGGTACAGCTGCGATCCACCCTGCTAACTCCAGTTCAAGCAATTGAGCAACCGTTACTGGCACAGGTTGGCCGGCACGTTCAGCGACGACGTCAACAGGTGTTACCTCATCTCCTACGTTAGCCAGGAGCTCAGGAAATGGCAATGCCACCTCTTCTTGATCTGGTGAATAAATTGTCTTTTCATCACGCTTTTGCAGCGCAGGGAAATCATATTGCATATTTTCCAGAACAGTTTCCGGTGATGCCGCAATAAAAGCGCCCTGTTGAATTAGCCAGTGAGGCCCTTCACTGCCCGGACTGCCTATCGGGCCCGGCAGCGCAAACACATCTCGCCCTTGATCCAGAGCACATCGTGCCGTCACTAACGAGCCACTGCGTAATGCAGCTTCAATCACCAGCACCCCACGACTCAGGCCACTGATGATGCGATTACGTCGGGGGAAATTAGCCGCGAAGGGTAAGGTATGAAGCGCAAACTCAGAGACTAATGCCCCGCCACTGCTTACTATCCGGGCCGCTAACGAGGCGTTTCGTTTCGGGTAAAGCGTAAGCAGACCATTTCCGAGCACCGCTACGGTTTTGCCGTTTACCGCCAGCGCGCCACGATGAGCAACACTATCGATCCCCAAAGCCAGGCCGCTGGTGATGATGAAACCAGATTGCGCCAGTTGCTCACAAAACAGCCTCCCCCACCGCTCGCCGTACCATGTGGGCATTCGACTACCAACCACGGCGAGCTGATAATTGGCCAGGATTGCGGGATCCCCCTTCACAAAAAGCGCTCCGGGGTAGTCGCTGATAGCACGTAGTTGTGGGGGATAGCGCGCATCGCTGGAGATAATAAGATGGTGGTGAGGATCGTCAAGCCAGCATAGACTCGCTTCAACATCCTGCGGTTTCATTGCCAGAAAACGTCGTGCCTGCCTTGCTGTTAAGCCACATTCTGATAGTGCTTCGAAATCAATGGATTGTAATTTTGCCAACGACTGGGCAACCCTGACCATCGCATCGCCATAAAGCGTATTTATATAAATTAAACGCAACCATATCTCGGTGGTTGTCATCCTCATCCCCTGCCATAAGTGGCTCGCTCAATCCTTGCGATTGGTCACCGATGCTGTCAATCGGAGGGGGATTTGTCTAGAATAGAGGGAATATCCTTTCCAACTCCTGAACACGACTCTGGAGATTTATGGCAGTTTTGCAAGTGTTACATATTCCGGACGAGCGCCTTCGCAAAGTCGCCGCCCCGGTCAAAGAAGTGAATGCAGAAATTCAACGCATCGTTGATGATATGTTCGAAACGATGTACGCGGAAGAAGGTATTGGTCTGGCCGCCACTCAGGTCGATATTCATCAACGTATTATCGTTATTGATGTCTCGGAAAATCGTGATGAGCAACTGACGCTGATCAACCCGGAACTGCTGGAGAAAAGCGGTGAAACCGGCATTGAAGAAGGCTGTCTGTCGATTCCTGAACAACGCGCTCTGGTTCCTCGCGCGGAGAAGGTCAAAATTCGTGCGCTTGATCGTGACGGGAAACCGTTTGAGCTGGAAGCCGATGACCTGCTGGCTATCTGTATTCAACACGAGATGGATCATTTGGTCGGTAAATTGTTTATCGATTATCTCTCCCCGTTAAAGCAGCAACGCATTCGTCAGAAAGTTGAAAAACTGGACCGCATGAAAGCCAGAGCGTAAGGACAAACACAACGGTGTCAGATTCTCTACGGATTATTTTTGCAGGTACTCCTGATTTTGCAGCGCGTCATCTTGATGCGCTGTTATCTTCTGAGCATCAGGTCATCGGTGTTTTTACCCAACCCGATCGCCCAGCTGGCCGCGGTAAAAAACTCATGCCGAGCCCGGTCAAAGTTCTGGCAGAAGAAAAAGGAATTCCGGTATTCCAGCCAGCCTCTTTGCGCCCTCAGGACAACCAACAACTGGTTGCTGATTTACAGGCTGATGTCATGGTTGTGGTTGCCTATGGCCTGATTTTGCCTAAGGCGGTCCTTGATATGCCGCGCCTGGGCTGTCTTAACGTGCACGGGTCGCTTCTCCCCCGCTGGCGAGGCGCTGCCCCGATACAGCGTTCACTCTGGGCCGGTGATGAGGAAACCGGGGTGACCATTATGCAAATGGATGTCGGTCTTGATACCGGTGACATGCTCTATAAGCTCTCTTGCCCCATCACTGGCGAAGACACCAGTGCAACGCTGTATGACAAACTGGCGCACCTGGGCCCACAAGGGTTGCTGACAACTCTCACCCGGATCGCCTCAGGCACTGCAAAACCGGTGGTTCAGGATGAAACCCTGGTTACCTATGCTGAGAAGCTCAGTAAAGAAGAAGCGCTGATTGACTGGTCGCTTTCTGCTGTACAACTCGAACGTTGCATTCGCGCATTCAATCCATGGCCAATGAGCTATTTCATGATTGATGGGCAGCCCGTCAAGGTCTGGAAAGCATCAGTGCTCACGACTCAAACCAGCGCAGAGCCCGGTACCATTATTGAAGCCAATAAACTGGGTATCCAGGTCGCAACTGCTGATGGCATTCTGAATCTTGAATCATTACAGCCTGCAGGCAAAAAGGCCATGAACGCCCAGGATTTATTAAATTCCCGGCGCGAATGGTTTACGCCTGGTGTGATTTTACTTCCCTCAGCCCGGTAATACCGGGCGTTTTATTTTTGCGGCTATGAAAAAAAATCTTAATTTACGCAGTCTTGCAGCTCAGGCAATTGAGCAAGTGGTCGAAAAAGGGCAATCGCTGAGTAGCGTTCTGCCACCGTTACAGCAAAAGGTCTCAGATAAAGACAAGTCTCTGCTTCAGGAGCTGTGCTTTGGTGTGTTACGTACGCTTCCGCAACTGGACTGGCTTATCCACAAATTGATGGCCCGGCCGATGACGGGAAAACAACGGACCCTGCATTATCTGATCATGGTGGGCTTGTACCAGCTGTTGCATACCCGCATTCCTGCGCATGCTGCATTGGCCGAAACCGTGGAAGGTGCCGTCGCCATTAAGCGCCCGCAACTTAAGGGATTAATTAACGGTGTTTTGCGCCAGTTCCAGCGCCAACAGGAAGAGTTGCTGGCGGAATTCGCACAAAGTAATCAGCAATACCTGCATCCGGACTGGCTGCTTCAGCGTATTCAGCGTGCTTACCCGCAGCAGTGGCAACAGATTATCGAGGCCAATAACCAGCGCCCACCAATGTGGCTTCGTGTTAACCGTCAGCACCACTCCCGCGCGGCCTGGCAAAGCCTGCTGGAAGAAAACGGGATGCAAGGATTCGCTCATGAAACCTATCCTGACGCCGTGCGACTGGAAACGCCGACAGCCGTTCATTCACTTCCAGGATTCGAAGAAGGTTGGGTCACCGTACAGGATGCCGCCGCGCAGCGTTGTGTGACATTCCTTGAGCCTGAAAATGGCGAACGCATTCTTGATCTTTGTGCAGCGCCAGGCGGAAAAACAACACATATTCTGGAAGTTGCGCCGCAGGCAAGCGTCATAGCAGTCGACATAGACGAACAACGTTTGTCACGTGTCTATGACAACCTCAAACGCCTGGGCATGAAAGCTGACGTTAAACAAGGTGATGGACGCTACCCCGCACAATGGTGCGCCGATGAGAAATTCGATCGCATCTTGCTGGATGCCCCCTGTTCAGCAACAGGCGTCATCCGCCGTCACCCGGACATTAAATGGCTGCGCCGAGACCGCGATATCAAAGAACTCGCGCAACTGCAGGCCGAGATTCTGGATGCAATCTGGCCACACCTGAAGTCAGGTGGAACCCTGGTGTATGCCACATGTTCAATTTTGCCGGAAGAAAACAGCCAACAAATAAGTGCATTCCTGAAACGCACACCTGATGCACAGTTAAGCGTAACCGGCACAACCGGGCAACCTGGCCTACAGAATCTGCCTGGGGCAGAAGAAGGTGACGGTTTCTTTTACGCTAAGCTTTTAAAACAATAATGAGCAGAACGGGCCACAGCAGATGAAAATAATAATACTGGGTGCGGGACAGGTCGGCGGCACACTGGCGGAAAATCTCGTCGGTGAAAATAATGATATTACCGTCGTGGATACTAATGGCGATCGCCTGCGCAGCCTTCAGGATAAATTCGATCTGCGTGTGGTCCAGGGGCATGGTTCTCATCCGCGAGTCCTCCGTGAAGCGGGGGCCGATGATGCCGATATGCTGGTTGCCGTTACCAGCTCTGATGAGACCAACATGGTCGCGTGCCAGGTCGCTTATTCTCTCTTCAACACCCCGAACCGTATTGCCCGTATCCGCTCGCCTGATTACGTCCGTGACGCAGATAAATTATTCCACTCTGAAGCCGTACCCATTGACCACCTGATCGCACCAGAACAACTGGTTATTGATAGTCTTTACCGGCTTATCGAGTACCCAGGCGCGCTTCAGGTTGTTAATTTCGCAGAGGGAAAAGTCAGTCTTGCGGTGGTAAAAGCCTATTACGGTGGGCCACTGGTGGGGAACGCACTGTCGACGATGCGGGAGCATATGCCTCATATTGATACGCGTGTGGCGGCAATATTTCGTCATGACCGGCCAATTCGCCCACAAGGCTCGACCATTGTTGAGGCTGGGGATGAAGTCTTCTTTATCGCTGCATCTCAGCACATTCGTGCGGTAATGAGTGAACTGCAGCGTCTGGAAAAGCCCTACAAGCGGATCATGCTTGTTGGCGGTGGCAATATCGGTGCAGGGCTGGCAAGAAGGCTCGAAAAAGATTACAGCGTCAAACTGATCGAGCGCGATCAGCAGCGCGCAGCCGAACTTGCAGAAAAATTGCAAAATACGATCGTATTTTATGGTGATGCGTCGGATCAGGAGTTGCTGGCTGAAGAGCATATCGATCAGATGGATCTCTTTATTGCCGTCACCAATGATGATGAAGCCAATATCATGTCTGCGATGCTGGCTAAACGCATGGGCGCCAAAAAGGTGATGGTTCTCATCCAGCGAAAAGCTTATGTCGATTTGGTGCAGGGGAGCGTTATCGATATTGCTATTTCACCTCAACAGGCGACTATTTCAGCCTTGCTCAGCCACGTACGTAAAGCGGATATCGTGGGTGTCTCTTCACTACGCCGTGGCGTCGCAGAAGCCATCGAGGCTGTCGCCCACGGTGATGAAAGTACCTCACGTGTCGTGGGTCGGGTCATCGATGATATTAAATTACCGCCTGGTACCATTATCGGCGCCGTTGTTCGTGGCAATGACGTCATGATTGCCAATGATAACCTGCGCATTGAGCAAGGCGACCACGTTATTATGTTCCTGACGGACAAAAAGTACATTACGGACGTTGAGCGCTTATTCCAGCCCAGCCCCTTCTTTTTGTAATCATTCAAGGCATCCTCAGGGATGCCTTTTTTATCCTGCTACATAAACAGCAGGCAAATTTTTCTGGTTGATGACAATTAAAGAGACATTTGTTAAACTTACGTTATCAGATGGTATAAGGGGAAAAGTATGAGCTTATTGAAAGACTTTCGCGAATTCGCGATGCGAGGAAATGTTGTTGATTTAGCCGTTGGTGTCATTATCGGCGCTGCATTCGGTAAAATTGTTTCATCACTGGTCGCTGATATTATTATGCCGCCACTTGGGCTATTGATCGGCGGTGTGGATTTCAGGCAATTTGCTTTAACCCTCCGTGAGGCCCAGGGAGATATCCCGGCGGTGGTGATGCATTATGGCGTGTTTATCCAGAATATTTTTGATTTCATTATTGTCGCCTTCGCCATCTTTATGGCCATCAAGGTAATCAATAAACTGAAACGTAAGCAGGAAGAAGCGCCAAAAGCCCCAGCGGCGCCGAGCAAAGAAGAGTTACTGCTGGCTGAAATTCGCGATCTGTTGAAAGAACAAAACAATCGGCAGTAATCAGGCTAACAAAACCAGAAGGCCAGTGGTAAAAAAGCATTTTGCTTGTTTGCCACTGGCCTCCCGGCTTTCACCTTTCACATGTTTCTCTTTACGCGTAAAACTTCCCTTTCCTTTTTTATTCTTCTCAACCCGCTGCCTGAACAGTGGATCATGAAGAAGTGCTTCTATGGCGTTGTCCTTAATTTGCCCTTTTGTGTGCTGGTAACGGCTCATAAACTCTCCAGGTTTGGTTTAAAAACGGCCAAAGTTTAGGGCTATGGACTGAGAAAATCAACAGCCTTCAGAATGACCTGAACCCTGTTCAAGGGTTTCAAGAATTGAACAATAGACACTGCTGTGCGCAGTGCCGCAGCAGGCGTCGTTTAGCTTTTGTAACGAACGGCGAATAATCTGTAGCTCTTCAATACGTGCTTCAACATCATTGAGTCTGTCCTGCACGATACTTTTCGACTCCTGGCAAGTATGGTGTTCAGGATCGATGCGGATAGACAACAATTCGCGAATCGAATCCAGCGTAAAGCCCAACTGCCTCGCGTGACGAATGAACTTCAGCCTGCGCAGGTCGTTATCAGAATACAAACGAAAACCACCTTCTGTGCGGACTTCATGCTCCATCATCTGCTGCTTTTCATAGTAGCGAATGGTATCGGGGGTAACATCTGCCAGTTTTGCCAGTTCTCCAATACGAAACATTTTTACTCCTCCGTTAGTTTATTAAGCAGTTTGCCAGCATATTCGTGGTGCAGGAACTCACTACTTAATCCAGCCTGACGAAGCTTTAACTCCAGTAAAGCAAGGCGATGGCTTAATGCCAGATAATCCGGGTGATCTTGCTGGATGTGCTGCAACAGGTTGCTCAGTGACAGCGCTTCTTTTCGATATTCCAGTTCGGGAGGGAGGCAACCGGCATTCTTCAGTAACCGAAACCCAGCTCGTAGCTCAGGAGGTACCTGAGAATCATCATCCAGGTCCAGTGGTTGGCCAGCTCCCGGCAAATCCTCGAATACGCCTTTTCGTTGTGCGTCGAGGATATGTCGCTCGGCCCACTGGTCAAGTAACCACATGACCGCCCCCAGAAAAAGAACAAAAAAGAGACAGACATTGTAGAAGGAGTTGTGATGCGATGGATATAAAAAAACCCGCCGAGGCGGGTTTTTTTACTTTACTGCAAATTACTCTGCAGCTGCTTCTGCTTTCGACTCAGAGCGATCAACCAACTCGATGTATGCCATCGGTGCATTGTCGCCTGCGCGGAAGCCACACTTGAGAATGCGAGTGTAACCACCGGCACGGCTCGCAAAACGCGGGCCCAGCTCGTTAAACAGTTTTGCCACGATCTCGTTATCACGAGTGCGGGCGAATGCCAGACGACGATTAGCTACGCTGTCAGTCTTGGCAAGAGTAATCAGCGGCTCAACTACGCGACGCAGCTCTTTCGCTTTAGGCAGGGTCGTCTTGATGATTTCATGACGAACCAGTGAACCTGCCATGTTGCGGAACATAGCCTGGCGATGGCTGCTGTTGCGGTTCAGTTGACGACCACTCTTACGATGGCGCATGACCTTATCCTTCTCAGTAAAACCTTAACCTGTGATCCGGTTACTCGTCAGCAATGCTTGCCGGTGGCCAGTTTTCCAGGCGCATGCCCAGAGACAGTCCACGTGAGGCCAGCACATCTTTAATCTCGGTGAGAGATTTTTTACCCAGGTTCGGCGTTTTCAGCAACTCAACCTCGGTACGCTGTACCAGATCACCGATATAGTGGATAGCTTCTGCCTTAAGGCAGTTAGCAGAGCGGACAGTCAATTCCAGATCGTCAACAGGGCGCAGCAGGATCGGATCGAATTCTGGTTTCTCTTCTTTCACTTCCGGCTGACGTACATCACGTAAATCAACGAAAGCTTCAAGTTGTTCAGCCAGAATGGTTGCCGCACGACGAATCGCCTCTTCAGGATCGATTGTACCGTTGGTTTCCATTTCGATGACCAGCTTGTCCAGGTCAGTACGCTGTTCAACACGCGCTGCTTCAACATTGTAGGCAATACGCTCTACAGGGCTGTAACATGCGTCGACCAGCAGACGACCAATTGGGCGCTCATCTTCTTCCGAATGAATTCGGGCAGAAGCCGGCACATAACCACGACCGCGCTGAACTTTGATACGCATACTAATAGATGCATTCTCATCGGTCAGGTGGCAGATCACATGCTGCGGCTTGACGATTTCGACATCACCGTCGTGGGTGATATCGGCTGCAGTCACAGGGCCAATGCCAGATTTATTCAGAGTAAGAATAACATCATCTTTACCCTGAACTCTCACCGCCAGCCCTTTCAGGTTGAGCAGGATTTCCAGGATATCTTCCTGAACGCCTTCTTTGGTGCTGTACTCGTGCAGTACACCATCAATCTCAACCTCGGTCACCGCGCAACCCGGCATCGATGAGAGCAGAATACGGCGCAGTGCATTACCCAGAGTATGGCCAAAGCCACGCTCTAAAGGCTCAAGGGTCACCTTGGCGTGCGTCGAACTCACTTGCTCGATATCTACCAGGCGCGGTTTTAGAAACTCTGTCACAGAACCCTGCATTGTGTCCTCTCTTTGTACTAAGCTTTACTTGGAGTAAAGCTCGACGATCAGGTGTTCGTTAATGTCCGCAGACAGATCTGAACGCTCCGGCTTACGCTTGAACGTGCCTTCCATCTTGCCAGCATCAACTTCCAGCCAGGTTGGCTTTTCACGCTGCTCAGCCAGCTCCAGAGCGGCCTTCACGCGAGATTGCTTTTTCGCTTTCTCACGAATGCTAACAACGTCATTCGGACTAACCTGATAAGAAGCGATGTTAACAACACGACCGTTTACCATAATTGCTTTATGGCTAACCAGCTGACGTGATTCAGCACGAGTAGCGCCGAAGCCCATACGGTATACAACGTTGTCCAGACGACCTTCCAGCAGAGCCAACAGGTTTTCACCGGTGTTGCCTTTCAGACGTGCTGCTTCTTTGTAGTAGTTACGGAACTGACGCTCCAGCACACCGTAGATACGGCGAACTTTTTGCTTTTCACGCAACTGCACACCATAGTCAGACAGACGCGGTTTACGCGCACCATGCTGGCCAGGAGCTTGTTCAATTTTACACTTGGTATCGATCGCGCGAACACCAGACTTAAGGAATAAGTCGGTACCCTCACGACGGCTCAGCTTGAGCTTAGGACCCAAATATCTTGCCATTTTCTTTCTCCAACTAACCTGTAAAACGAAGCGTTAGACGCGACGTTTCTTCGGCGGACGACAACCGTTATGAGGGATCGGAGTCACATCAGTAATATTCGTGATGCGGAAACCAGCGGCGTTCAGTGCACGAACAGTAGATTCGCGACCTGGACCCGGACCTTTAACCATAACTTCCAAGTTCTTGATACCGTATTCTTTCACGGCGTCTGCGCAACGCTCTGCTGCAACCTGAGCTGCAAACGGAGTGGATTTGCGAGAACCACGGAAACCGGAACCACCGGCTGTTGCCCAACCCAGTGCGTTACCCTGACGATCGGTAATGGTAACGATGGTGTTGTTAAAAGAAGCATGGATATGAGCCACGCCATCAGAGACTTGTTTTCTTACACGTTTACGTGCACGAATTGGTGCCTTTGCCATTATTCAATCACCCCGATTATTTCTTGATCGGTTTGCGCGGACCCTTACGGGTACGTGCGTTGGTCTTGGTACGCTGACCGCGAACCGGGAGACCACGACGATGACGCAAACCGCGATAGCAACCAAGGTCCATAAGGCGCTTGATGCTCATGCTAACTTCACGGCGCAGATCACCTTCAACGACAAATTTGGCAACTTCGTCACGCAGCGTGTCGATTTGTTCTTCAGACAGCTCACTGATCTTAACATTTTCAGCGATACCCGCAGAAGCCAGAATAGCTTTAGAACGGGTTTTACCGACGCCGTATATCGAAGTTAATGCGATCACAGCATGTTTCTGATCAGGAATGTTAATGCCTGCTATACGGGCCACTATGCACTCCTATAATTTCACTTGCACGCACCATGCTGAAAAGCCCGTTTTCAGGATACTCAAATGGATACGTACAGACATACAAAAGATTGGCTGGCTAATCTAGCCAGCTCAACCCAACTTTGCAAGAAAAATATGCGAAATAATCAGCCTTGGCGCTGTTTATGCTTCGGCTCGGCACTGCAAATCACACGGATGACACCATCACGCTTAACGATTTTGCAGTTACGGCATAATTTCTTGACGGAAGCACGAACTTTCATTTTTACTCTCCGTAACTTCTCAGGCAACCATTAACGGCCGTAGCCTTTCAGGTTCGCCTTCTTCAATGCAGACTCGTACTGACTCGACATCATCAGAGTTTGCACTTGAGCCATAAAGTCCATAATCACGACAACAACGATAAGTAAGGAAGTCCCACCAAAGTAGAACGGTACTTTCATTGCATCACGCATGAACTCCGGGATCAGGCAGATAAAAGTAATATAAAGCGCACCGACCAGAGTCAGGCGGGTCATTACTTTATCGATATACTTCGCCGTTTGCTCTCCCGGACGAATTCCTGGTACAAATGCACCGGACTTCTTCAGGTTATCTGCTGTTTCACGCGGGTTGAAGACCAACGCCGTGTAGAAGAAACAGAAGAAGATGATTGCAGACGCATAGAGTAACACATAAAGCGGTTGTCCAGGCTGCAAATACAGCGAAATTGTTGTCAGCCAGTTCCAACCGGTACCGCCCCCGAACCATGACGCGATGGTTGCCGGGAACAGAATAATACTGGAAGCGAAAATTGCCGGGATAACCCCCGCCATATTCACTTTCAGCGGTAAATGTGTGCTCTGTGCAGCATAGACACGACGACCCTGCTGGCGCTTAGCGTAGTTCACCACAATGCGGCGTTGACCACGTTCAACGTAAACAACAAAGAACGTCACTGCAAATACTAGTACTGCAACCAACAGCAACAGGAGGAAGTGCAGGTCGCCTTGACGCGCTTGCTCGATAGTGTGGGCAATGGCTGGCGGGAGTCCCGCAACGATACCAGCGAAGATGATGATCGAGATACCGTTGCCGATACCGCGTTCAGTGATCTGTTCGCCGAGCCACATCAGGAACATCGTTCCTGTAACCAGACTTACAACAGCAGTGAAATAGAATGCAAAGCCTGGATTAATTACCAGGCCCTGCATACCAGGCATATTCGGTAAACCGGTAGCAATACCGATTGACTGGAATATTGCCAGCACCAGAGTACCGTAGCGGGTGTACTGACTAATCTTACGACGTCCGGACTCCCCTTCTTTCTTCAGCTCTGCCAATGCCGGATGAACGACAGTCAGCAGCTGGATAATAATCGATGCCGAAATATACGGCATGATACCCAAAGCGAAGATAGAAGCACGGCTGAGTGCACCACCAGAGAACATGTTAAACATTTCAATGATGGTGCCTCGCTGTTGCTCAAGCAGTTTGGCAAGTACAGCGGCATCAATACCAGGGATCGGAATAAAAGAGCCAATACGGAACACAATAAGCGCACCGATTACAAACAACAGTCTGCGTTTCAGCTCGCCTAAGCCACCTTTGGCACTTTGAAAATCTAATCCCGGTTGTTTAGCCATCTGCTACTTATTCCTCGATTTTACCGCCAGCAGCTTCGATAGCAGCACGAGCGCCTTTAGTCACACGCAGGCCACGAACAGTTACCGGAGTAGATACTTCACCAGACAGGATCACTTTCGCGAACTCGATCTGAATACCGATAATGTTTGCTGCTTTCAGCGTGTTCAGGTCAACTACGTCGCCTTCTACGCGAGCCAAATCAGACAGACGAATCTCGGCTGTGATCGCTGCTTTACGTGAAGTAAAACCGAATTTCGGCAGACGACGGTACAGAGGCATCTGACCACCCTCGAAACCGCGACGTACGCCACCGCCAGAACGAGAGTTCTGACCTTTGTGACCACGACCACCGGTTTTACCGAGGCCAGAACCGATACCACGACCCAGGCGTTTGCCCGCTTTCTTAGAGCCTTCGGCCGGAGACAGAGTATTTAAACGCATCTCTTACTCCTCAACTTTAACCATGTAGGAAACCGCGTTGACCATACCACGAACAGCAAGAGTATCCTCGCGCTCTACGGTGTGACCAATACGACGCAGACCCAGGCCAAGCAGCGTTGCCTTGTGTTTCGGCAGACGACCGATTGCACTGCGGGTTTGAGTAATTTTAATAGTCTTTGCCATGGTTTATTTCCCCAGAATTTCTTCAACGGATTTACCACGCTTGGCAGCGACCATTTCTGGAGAATTCATATTTTCCAGGCCATCAATAGTTGCACGAACCACGTTAATCGGGTTGGTGGAACCATATGCTTTAGCCAGAACGTTATGAACTCCAGCGACTTCCAGGACGGCGCGCATTGCACCACCGGCAATAATACCGGTACCTTCAGAAGCCGGCTGCATGAAGACACGAGAACCCGTGTGAACACCTTTAACCGGGTGTTGCAGGGTGCCGTGGTTCAGCGCGACGTTAATCATATTGCGACGGGCTTTTTCCATCGCTTTCTGGATCGCTGCTGGAACTTCACGCGCTTTACCGTAACCAAAACCAACGCGACCGTTACCATCGCCAACAACAGTCAGAGCTGTGAAGGAGAAAATACGACCACCTTTAACGGTTTTAGATACGCGGTTAACCGCGATCAGCTTTTCCTGCAGTTCGCCAGCCTGTTTTTCGATGTGAGCCATCTTACACCTCTACCTTAGAACTGAAGGCCAGCTTCACGGGCAGCATCTGCCAGTGCCTGGACGCGACCATGATATTGGAACCCGGAACGGTCAAAGGATACATCTTTGATGCCTTTTTCCAGAGCGCGTTCAGCAACAGCTTTACCAACAGCTGCGGCCGCGTCTTTGTTACCGGTGTACTTCAATTGTTCAGCGATAGCTTTTTCTACAGTAGAAGCAGCTACCAGAACTTCAGAACCGTTCGGTGCAATTACCTGTGCGTAAATATGACGCGGGGTACGATGTACCACCAGGCGAGTTGCACCCAGCTCCTGGAGCTTGCGGCGTGCGCGGGTCGCACGACGGATACGAGCAGATTTCTTATCCATAGTGTTACCTTACTTCTTCTTAGCCTCTTTGGTACGCACGACTTCGTCGGCGTAACGAACACCCTTGCCTTTGTAAGGCTCAGGACGACGGTAGGCGCGCAGATCTGCTGCAACCTGACCGATCAGCTGTTTATCAGCGCCTTTCAGCACGATTTCAGTTTGAGTCGGACATTCTGCAGTGATACCGGCTGGCAGCTGATGCTCAACAGGATGAGAGAAGCCCAGAGACAGGCCTACTGCATTCCCTTTGATAGCTGCACGATAACCTACACCAACCAGCTGAAGCTTTTTAGTGAAGCCTTCGGTAACACCAACAACCATTGAGTTCAGCAGGGCACGCGCGGTACCAGCCTGAGCCCATCCATCCACGAAACCATCACGTGGACCGAAGGTCAGAGCGTTATCTGCATGTTTAACTTCAACAGCATTGTTGAGAGTACGAGTCAGCTCGCCGTTTTTACCTTTGATCGTAATAACCTGACCGTTGAGTTTTACATCAACGCCGGCAGGAATAACGACCGGTGCTTTAGCAACACGAGACATTGTTTCCTCCGATTAGGCTACGTAGCAGATAATTTCGCCGCCAAGACCAGCCTGGCGCGCTGCACGATCAGTCATAACACCTTTAGAGGTAGAAACAACTGCGATACCCAGACCAGCCATAACTTTTGGCAGCTCATCTTTTTTCTTATAGATGCGCAGGCCTGGGCGGCTGACACGTTGAATGCTTTCTACAACAGCTTTACCCTGGAAATACTTAAGAGTCACTTCCAGTTCCGGCTTGGTGTCGCCTTCAACTTTAAAATCTTCGATAAAACCTTCATCCTTCAGCACGTTGGCAATTGCCAATTTCAGCTTGGAGGAAGGCATGGTGACCGCAGCTTTGTTCGCGGCCTGACCGTTACGGATACGGGTCAGCATATCCGCGATCGGATCTTGCATGCTCATCTGTCTTTACTCCCGTGATTCAATTGGTGACAATTACCAGCTAGCCTTTTTCAGACCCGGAATTTCACCGCGCATAGCGGCTTCACGGACCTTAATACGGCTCAACCCGAACTTCCGCAGGAAAGCGTGCGGACGACCAGTTTGACGGCAGCGATTACGCTGACGAGACGGGCTGGAATCACGCGGCAGAGTCTGCAGCTTGAGAACAGCATTCCAACGATCTTCGTCGGTTGCGTTCACATCAGAGATGATAGCTTTCAGTTCAGCGCGTTTAGCGAAGAATTTATCAGCTAAAGCTACGCGCTTTACTTCGCGTGCTTTCATTGATTGCTTAGCCATTCAGTAACCCTACCTTACTTGCGGAACGGGAAGTCAAAGGCAGCCAGCAGAGCACGGCCTTCTTCATCAGATTTCGCAGTAGTGGTAATGGTAATATCCAAACCACGCACGCGGTCGACTTTATCGTAGTCGATTTCTGGGAAGATGATCTGCTCACGGACACCCATGCTGTAGTTACCACGACCGTCGAAAGACTTAGCGGACAAGCCACGGAAGTCACGGATACGCGGTACAGCAATAGTGATCAGGCGCTCAAAGAACTCCCACATGCGTTCGCCACGCAGAGTTACTTTACAGCCGATCGGATAGCCCTGACGGATTTTGAAGCCTGCAACTGATTTGCGTGCTTTGGTGATCAACGGTTTTTGACCGGAGATTGCTGTCAGGTCAGCTGCTGCGTTATCCAGCAGTTTCTTGTCAGCGATCGCTTCACCAACACCCATGTTCAGGGTGATCTTCTCGACCCGAGGGACTTGCATGACAGAATTGTAGCTAAACTCAGTCATGAGTTTTTTAACTACTTCGTCTTTGTAGTAATCATGCAGTTTCGCCATCGTACTACTCCAAATTACTTGATAGTTTCGCTAGTAGACTTGAAGAAACGGACTTTTTTGCCGTCTTCGAATCTAAAGCCTACACGGTCTGCTTTACCGGATGCAGTATTGAAGATTGCAACGTTAGAAACCTGAATTGCAGCTTCTTTTTCAACGATGCCACCTGGTTGATTCAGAGCCGGGACAGGCTTCTGATGTTTTTTAACCAGGTTGATACCTTCAACAATGATCTTGCCGGAAGACAGAACATTCTTAACTTTACCGCGCTTACCTTTATCTTTACCGGTAAGAACAATAACTTCGTCATCACGACGGATTTTCGCTGCCATGATTCGCTCCTTAAAGTACTTCTGGTGCCAGAGAGATGATTTTCATAAACTTCTCAGAACGAAGTTCACGAGTTACCGGCCCAAAAATACGCGTACCGATTGGTTGCTCGCTGTTATTGTTCAGAAGAACACAAGCATTACCATCGAAGCGAACGACAGAACCGTCAGGGCGACGAACACCCTTCCTGGTGCGCACCACTACCGCCTTCAGCACATCACCTTTTTTGACCTTACCACGCGGAATTGCTTCTTTGATGGTGATCTTGATGATGTCGCCTACGCCTGCGTAGCGACGGTGCGAGCCACCCAGAACCTTGATACACATTACGCGACGTGCACCGGAGTTGTCGGCGACGTTCAGCATAGTCTGTTCTTGGATCATTTCAGTGCTCCGCTAATGTCAACTACTACTGATGACCCTCTAAATCAGGGTCGTTAAAAAGCCCCATATCGGGGGCGCAGCATTATAACACCGCTTCTCAGATATGGGTAGAAAAAATAAACGGCTCACTGCTGAGCCGTTTATTTATTTTTGAGAAGGCTTACTGTATTACAGAACCGCTTTCTCTACAACGCGAACCAGCGTCCAGGACTTAGTCTTGGACAGTGGACGGCATTCACGGATTTCAACCTTGTCGCCGATACCACATTCGTTGTTCTCGTCATGTACGTGCAGTTTGGTCGTACGTTTGATGAATTTCCCGTAGATCGGGTGCTTCACAACACGTTCGATAGCAACAACAATGGATTTCTCCATTTTGTCGCTAACAACACGACCTTGCAGAGTACGGATTTTATCGGTCATTACGCACCCGCCTTCTGAGTCAGTAAAGTCTTAACACGTGCGACATTACGACGCACTTGCTTCAACAGGTGAGTCTGTTGCAGCTGGCCACTTGCAGCCTGCATACGCAGGTTGAACTGCTCACGCAGCAGGTTAAGCAGCTCGGTGTTCAGCTCTTCAACGCTCTTTTCACGCAGCTCGTTTGCTTTCATTACATCACCGTCTTAGTTACAAAGGTGGTTTTAATCGGCAGTTTTGCTGCTGCCAGCTCGAAGGCTTCACGGGCCAGCTCTTCCGGAACGCCGTCCATTTCATACAGGACTTTACCCGGTTGAATCAAGGCAACCCAATACTCCACGTTACCTTTACCTTTACCCATACGAACTTCCAGCGGCTTCTCGGTAATCGGCTTGTCCGGGAATACACGGATCCAGATTTTACCTTGACGCTTAACAGCACGAGTCATTGCACGACGCGCTGCTTCGATCTGACGAGCGGTCAGACGACCACGGCCAACAGCTTTCAGACCGTAAGTGCCGAAGCTCACATCCGTGCCCTGCGCCAGACCACGGTTGCGGCCTTTGTGCACCTTACGGAATTTTGTACGCTTTGGTTGTAACATCAGCGACGCTCCTTATTTACGGCCTTTACGCTGCTGCTTTTTAGGTTGCGCAGCCGGTTTTTCCGGTTGTTCAACAGCAGCCATACCACCCAGGATCTCGCCTTTGAAGATCCATACCTTAACGCCGATTACACCGTAAGTGGTGTGCGCTTCAGAGGTGTTGTAGTCGATGTCAGCACGCAGAGTGTGCAACGGTACGCGACCTTCGCGGTACCATTCGGTACGTGCGATTTCCGCGCCGCCCAGACGGCCGCTAACTTCAACTTTGATACCTTTCGCGCCCAGACGCATTGCGTTCTGTACAGCACGCTTCATAGCACGACGGAACATAACGCGACGTTCCAGCTGAGAAGTGATGCTGTCAGCAACCAATTTAGCGTCCAGTTCTGGCTTACGAACTTCGGCGATATTGATCTGTGCAGGAACGCCAGCGATATCCGCTACGACCTTGCGCAGTTTTTCTACGTCTTCGCCTTTCTTACCGATAACGATACCCGGGCGAGCAGTGTGAATAGTTACACGAATGCTCTTAGCCGGACGCTCGATAACGATGCGAGATACGGACGCCTTAGCCAGTTCCTTAGTCAGGTACTGACGTACTTTAAAATCGCTGTCCAGGTTGTCAGCGAATTCTTTGGTGTTCGCGAACCAGGTAGAGTTCCATGGTTTGACAATACCCAGGCGAATACCATTAGGATGTACTTTCTGACCCATTGCTAGTCTCCAGAGTCTCAGCGATCGGACACAACCACAGTAATGTGGCTGGTGCGCTTCAGGATGCGATCTGCACGACCTTTCGCACGCGGCATAATGCGCTTCATGCTCGGGCCTTCGTCTACGAAAATTTTCGCAACTTTCAGATCGTCAATGTCAGCGCCATCGTTGTGTTCAGCGTTAGCAATGGCAGATTCCAGTACTTTCTTGACCAATACCGCAGCTTTCTTGTTGGTATAGGTCAGGATGTCCAGGGCCTGCGACACTTTCTTACCGCGAATCAGGTCAGCAACAAGGCGAACCTTCTGAGCAGAAGAACGAGCATGGCGATGTTGAGCTAAAGTTTCCATCTCTTCCTCCTACCTTATTTCTTCTTCGCTTTTTTATCAGCAGCATGGCCGCGATAAGTACGAGTCGGTGCGAATTCACCCAGTTTGTGACCGACCATTTCGTCGGAAACAAATACCGGAACGTGCTGACGACCATTATGGACAGCGATGGTCAAACCGATCATGTTAGGAAAGATCGTTGAACGACGGGACCAAGTGCGCAGGGGCTTCTTGTCTCCGCTTTCCACCGCTTTCTCTACCTTCTTCAGCAAGTGCAGGTCAATAAAAGGACCTTTCTTGAGAGAACGTGGCATGGCTTATCCTCTAATATTATTTGCTACGGCGACGTACGATAAATTTATCAGTACGCTTGTTGCTGCGGGTCTTCTTACCTTTGGTCTGAACGCCCCACGGAGTTACCGGGTGCTTACCAAAGTTACGACCTTCACCACCACCATGTGGGTGATCGACTGGGTTCATCGCAGTACCGCGAACGGTAGGACGAACACCACGCCAGCGTGCAGCACCTGCTTTACCCAGAACGCGCAGCATATGCTCAGCATTGCCAACTTCGCCCAGGGTAGCGCGGCAGTCTGCTTCGACTTTACGCATTTCACCAGAACGCAGACGCAGGGTGACATAAGCACCGTCACGCGCAACGATCTGAACGTAAGTACCAGCGGAACGTGCCAGCTGACCGCCTTTACCTGGTTTCATTTCTACGTTATGAACGGTAGAACCAACCGGGATATTGCGCATCGGCAGGGTGTTGCCTGCTTTGATTGCAGCATCAACGCCAGACTGAATCTGGTCGCCAGCTTTCAGGCCTTTAGGGGCCAGGATGTAACGGCGTTCGCCGTCTTTGTACAGAACCAGCGCGATGTTCGCGGAACGGTTCGGATCGTACTCAAGACGTTCAACAACTGCCGGGATACCATCTTTGTTGCGTTTAAAGTCAACAATACGGTAAGCCTGCTTGTGGCCACCACCGATATGACGGGTGGTGATACGGCCATTGTTGTTACGACCACCGGATTTGCTGTTTTTTTCCAGCAACGGAGCAAAAGGTTTGCCCTTGTGCAGCTCAGGGTTAACCACTTTAACAACGTGGCGACGACCCGGAGATGTCGGTTTACATTTAACAACTGCCATTGTATTACTCCTCCGACTTACTCAGCGCCGCCAACGAAGTCCAGATTCTGGCCTTCTTTAAGGGTGACGTAAGCTTTTTTCCAGTCGCTACGACGACCGATACGCTGTCCGTGACGTTTAACTTTCCCTTTAACTACCAGGGTGTTAACGACTTCGACTTCGACTTCAAACAGTTTCTGCACAGCAGCTTTGATTTCTGCTTTGGTCGCGTCTTTAGCAACTTTGAGAACGATAGTGTTTGTTTTTTCCATCGCAGCAGACGCTTTTTCAGAAACGTGCGGTGCACGCAGCACCTTCAGCAGACGTTCTTCACGAATCATGCCAGCATCTCCTCAACTTGCTTAACAGCATCAGCAGTCATTACGACTTTGTCGAAGGCGATCAGGCTAACCGGGTCGATACCAGTTGCATCGCGTACGTCAACCTTGTGCAGGTTGCGCGCAGCCAGGAACAGGTTTTCGTCCAGCTCACCGGTGATGATCAGCACATCTTCCAGAGCCATGTCTTTCAGTTTCTGAGCAAGCAGCTTAGTTTTAGGCGCTTCCAGAGAGAACTGCTCGACAACGATCAGACGATCCTGACGTACCAGTTCGGACAGAATGCTTTTCAGCGCGCCGCGGTACATCTTTTTGTTAACTTTTTGACTGTGGTCCTGCGGACGCGCAGCGAAGGTCACGCCACCTGAACGCCAGATCGGGCTCTTGATAGAACCTGAACGCGCACGGCCGGTGCCTTTCTGACGCCACGGTTTTTTACCGGAGCCAGTTACTTCAGCGCGGGTCTTCTGGGCACGAGTACCCTGACGAGCACCTGCTGCATAAGCAACAACAACCTGGTGAACCAGCGCTTCGTTGAAATCACGACCGAAGGTAGTTTCGGAAACAGTCAGCGCGCTCTGCGCGTCTTTCAATACTAATTCCATTGCTATCTCCTCACGCCTTCACAGCTGGTTTAACGATCAGGTCGCTACCGGTTGCACCCGGGACAGCACCTTTAACCAGCAGCAGGTTGCGCTCAGCGTCAACACGTACTACATCCAGGCTCTGAACGGTAACACGTTCGTTACCCAGCTGACCTGCCATCTTCTTGCCTTTGAACACTTTGCCCGGAGTCTGGTTCTGACCGATAGAACCCGGAACGCGGTGAGACAAGGAGTTACCGTGGGTAGCGTCCTGGGTACGGAAGTTCCAGCGCTTAACGGTACCGGCGAAACCTTTACCTTTAGAGGTACCGGTTACGTCAACTTTTTTAACTTCAGCAAACAGCTCAACGCTAATGTCCTGACCTACGGTGAATTCTTCGCCGTCAGCAAGACGGAATTCCCACAGACCACGGCCAGCTTCAACGCCAGCTTTAGCGAAGTGACCCGCCTCAGGTTTGGTCACACGGTTAGCTTTTTTAGCACCGGTGGTAACCTGAATAGCGCGGTAGCCATCGTTAGCCAGATCTTTAACCTGAGTAACGCGGTTTGCTTCAACTTCGATTACGGTTACTGGGATAGAAACGCCATCTTCAGTGAAGATGCGGGTCATACCCACTTTTTTACCGACTAAACCAATCATTGTATCAACCTCTCAATCGCTCGATGACCTGATTAACCCAGGCTGATCTGCACGTCTACACCGGCAGCCAGATCCAGACGCATCAGAGCATCAACGGTTTTCTCAGTTGGCTCAACGATGTCAACCAGACGCTTGTGAGTGCGAATCTCGTACTGATCACGCGCGTCTTTGTTAACGTGCGGGGAGATCAGAACGGTAAAGCGCTCTTTGCGGGTCGGCAGCGGGATCGGACCACGGACTTGCGCACCAGTGCGCTTAGCAGTCTCGACGATTTCCGCAGTTGATTGATCGATCAGACGATGATCAAACGCTTTCAGGCGGATACGGATTCTTTGGTTCTGCATGAGACCAGAGCTCCAATTATTTTATAGACGAAAATGATTACTACCCATATCCATTACGATTGATGGAAGAGTGTAATCGTTCTTACGTAGCCCCCCAATTGGGAGCATTGTTTGATAGCTAACAGCACTATCAGGGTTCATATCGAACCAGCCGTCAATTACGACAAGCCCGCGCATTATACGTAAATCTGACGTTAACGCAAGTGCTCTCGTACAAATTAGATACGCCTTCGGCAAGGCTCGTAGATTTTCCGTCAGTGTGTTCTTTTGGGGCAACTTTTTCTGAATCCTCTGCTCAACGCCCGTCTTTCTGAGTTCACTCTTCAGCCACTCTCCCCGATACTTTTGGCTTATTGAAGCCCGGGGAAATGTCATGACAATGCTCTTCTTTCTTACAGCCTACCTTTTACTGAACGGCATGCTGATATGGCAGGATCTCCGCTATGGGCTTTTGCCGGACAGGCTAACCTGCCCTCTACTGTGGTTTGGGCTGGCTTACGCATGTATCAATGACGTTGATTTGCTGGCACACAAAGTGTGGGGGGCGATTGCCGGATACACTGGATTTGCGGCAATCTACTGGAGTTATCGGCTGGTTCGCGGTCGTGAAGGCCTAGGCTACGGAGACGTTAAATTTCTCGCCGCCCTCGGCGCCTGGCATGGCTGGGAGGCATTAAGCATGCTGGTATTTATCGCCGCGTTGAGCGCATGCATTGTGGTTTTTGTTTGCCTCTTCACGGCAAAATGGCGCCAGATACAACAAAACCCGCTACCATTTGGCCCATTTCTGGCTGGTGCGGGTTTAATTACAGGTTATCAGGATCTGTTTTCTGAGCTTATTAACTTTCAACTTTAATTTGCGATTGCAGATAGTTCTGCACACCAATTTTGCCAATCAGATCCAGCTCGGTTTCCAGCCAGTCGATGTGCCCCTCTTCATCAGCCAGAATTTCAATCAACATATCTCTGCTGACATAGTCGTGGACGCTATCGCAATAGGCGATGGCCTCACGTAAGTCCTTCGCCCCGTCAAGTTCCAGCCGGAGATCGGACTGGAGCATTTCCTCAACATCTTCACCGATACCGAGTTTGCCTAAGTCCTGAAGATTTGGCAGTCCTTCGAGAAACAAAATACGCTCGATATACTTATCGGCGTGCTTCATTTCATCAATGGATTCATGGTACTCGACATCATTGAGACGCGTCAGCCCCCAGTTCTTAAACATTCTTGCATGAAGAAAGTACTGATTGATTGCGACAAGCTCGTTTCCCAATAACTTATTGAGATAATTTATTACTTTGACATCACCTTTCATTATGTAGTCCCTCCGCTTCCACTTATTGAAGCGTAGAACGGGCTACAGGGAAGTCAAAAAAAGCGGGGAGCTCTTAAGCGGTTTCTTTATATTCAGGGATCTGTAGCAATTCGTCCTGCATTATCTCACGTGCAGCTCTGATGCATTTACCGCATTGATTTCCAACAGGAATAAACTTGCGCAGTTGCTGAAAAGATTGAGGGTGAAACTGGCGTACTGCCTGGCGAATTTTTTTATCGCTGACACCATTACACAAACAAACGTACATAATTACTCCCGGTCAATTTATGATCAAAAGTGTAAATGAGAATGGTTATGATTACAATAGACGGGAATTAGAATGCGGTAAGAGAATCGTAAATACCTATTTACTCAGACATGTTCTACAAATGACAGACAACAAAAAGGGCGCCTGAGCGCCCTTTTTACATCATCGCTAATTAAGCGATAACTTTAGCAACAACGCCCGCACCAACAGTACGGCCGCCTTCACGGATTGCGAAACGCAGACCGTCGTCCATCGCGATTGGGTGGATCAGGGTAACAACCAT